>CAMCGI010000221.1 GCA_945874205.1 Francisella tularensis subsp. holarctica | reverse complement strand
AACACGATGCACTTTTGGTGCTGTTTGGTGCGCCAACCTGTCGTGTCTGTAACGATATTAAACCCCATTTATTCGAGGCAGTACAAAAAGCCTATCCCACGATACACACTGTGTATATTAATTGCAATGACGAAGTAGAAACCTGTGCCCAGCGTGGCGTATTTAGCTTACCTGTTGTTCAGGTTTACTTACAAGGTCAAAAATATGTCGAGAAAGGACGTATTTTTAGTATTTCGGCTTTAATTGAAGAATTAGAGCGCCCGATACAGTTAATGCAAGCAGAGTAAAAAAGAAACAGTATGAACATTATTACCCTTTTATTTATCATTAGCCTATTTAGTTATCTTTCTATTGAGCTATGGCTTAATCACAAAAATCAACAGCATATTTTGGCAAATCGTGACCAAGTGCCAGCTGACTTCAGCGCGGTTGTATCGCTAGAAGAACACCAAAAAGCAGCTGATTATAGTCTAACCAAACTTGCATTATCTCGTTGGGTATTATTTATCGATAGCTTATTATTACTCGGCATGACGATCGGCGGTGGCTTTCAAATCGTTTATGACTTTTGGGAAACAAGTACTCTATTGTCTGGCATTGAACGAGATGTTGTATTTTTATTATCTATTTTTGGGTTAATGTCATTAGTTGGCTTACCTTTTTCGTTATACAGCACTTTTGTTATCGAGCAGAAATTTGGTTTTAATAAAACAACGCCTATTAAGTTTGTAACCGACTTAGTCAAACAATGGACGCTAATGCTCGTATTAGGTGTGCCATTACTATGGGGCATGGTCGCTATTATGAATAGCTTTATAAACGATGTGTGGTGGCTATATGCTTGGGCAGGATGGATGGCATTTAATGTGCTGTTGTTGTGGGCTTTTCCCATCTGGATTGCGCCGTTATTCAACAAATTTACGCCGTTAGCCGATGGTGAAATGAAAGATCGTATCGAAGCACTACTTATCAAAACAGGCTTTAATAGCAATGGCATTTTTGTGATGGATGGCTCATCACGCTCAGGGCATGGCAATGCTTACTTCACAGGCTTAGGTAAAAATAAACGTATTGTCTTTTATGATACCTTGCTTGAAAAACTCAGTGTTGATGAAGTTGAGGCAGTGCTAGCACATGAGTTAGGGCATTTTAAGCATGGACACATCAAGCAACGCTTTATTGAAGGAGCATTGATGAGTTTGGCAGGCTTGGCATTATTGGGATTTTTGCTAACGCTGCCAGAATTTTATTCAGGATTGGGAATGAGCACACAAAGCCCAGCGATCGCTTTGCTGTTATTCATGACAGCTGTACCCACATTATTTTTCTGGCTAAGTCCGCTAATGGCGATCAAAAGCCGTACGCACGAGTTTGAAGCAGATGCCTTTGCTGCACAGCACGCATCTGCAACGTCGCTGATTAGTGCCTTGTTGGGTATGTATCGTGATAATGCGAGTACACTCACACCCCATCCTTGGTACTCAGCTTATCACGATAGTCATCCACCTGCTAAAATACGTATCGACCACCTTAATACCTTAGCTCACTAATAGCCTATTTTATCACTAGGGGAACAAAGGGAATAAGTGTCACTAATGCTAACATCATTGCGACCCACGCCCTTTTTTGCCCACCTAACACCCCCATAAATCCTGCAATAAACGCAACGGGAGCAGCCATCCAAGCAATGGGTGGAAAAACAAATGCAAACGCAGCAGCAATCACACCCGCAATCATGGCAACCGTAGTGGTATTACCCGGATGATAAATTAGGGTATTGCGCATATCCTCTGGCATATCATGCGCTGACTCAGCGCGAACAAACAAATCATCAAAGTCTTCGCGTGATATAACGCCAACTCGCTCATTTTCTGCCAATCCCAAATTCACTTTACCTTGTGCATAAAGCTGATACATCACATCATCCCACGTTGCATCTTCTGGTAACTGTTCTACCAACTGAACCAGTTCATTTTTTATCGTACTCACGCCACAAACTCCTTTAAAACAAGCTACTTTTATCTTTTTAGTATAGCATAGTGAATCAACAAAAAACCTGAGCTAAAAGCATAAAAAAGCCCCATCATAACGACAGGGCTTTTTTGTTTTCTACACCTTTACTTTAATATATAAAGGCGATAAGAAAGATTATTACATCGCAGTACAAATAGTATACTGTTGCGCATCACTATACGTAGCAGCTGCACCAGCAGGCGTTGTATTTGCACCACCTTGAGTAGCTCGCATTACGCCTGTTGTTGGATCACCATCATCCATAGATACGTCAATCGCACGAGCTGCTTTACCAGGAACAGAACCAGCACACACATACTTCCCTGCTACAGGTGCAAAACCCATACCTGGATTACCTGTTACACCAATCAATCCACCAAAGGAATTAATAGGCAACACCGCAGCGCCAGAAGTTGCAGTTAAGTTACCACCTAAGAAACCAGCTGCACGAGTATGAAGGAAAAAGCCTGCACCTTCACCACCAGCGGTAAAAGTTTCTGCAGCGGTAATATCCATAATACCATCACTATCTCCCGCAATAGTCATACCTGTCCATGCTCCTGCACGTGCTGCAAGCGTTCCAGCTGGACCATCATCACCTGGAAGTGCGCGGAAACGGTCAAAATAACCATTGTTAGCAGCACTTACACCTTTTAAATCAGCCACTACATTTTTAATACGGCTACTATCAATCAATTCCTGACCTTTAAGCACACCACCCAATAACAAACCAACGATAACCAAGACAATCGCCATCTCAATTAAGGTAAAACCTTTTTGTTGTTTCATTTCAACATTCCTTTTATCATAAAAATAAGTGAGCATTTTTGCTTCAAGTTTCATTATCGACAATTAAGGCAAAAATAACAGAGTATAAAATTTTTACAGAACTTAAACTCTAACAAATTGCCAAATAAAACAAACAGCATGATTGTCTTGATGCACTAGCCTAAAACTTGCCTTCATGCTTTGTAACACTTGCCCTATTTGCCATAAGCCCAGCCCCAAGCCTAACTCAGACGATGTCCACAAGGGTTCTTGCATTCGTCTAAAGGTATCGTTACTGATAACTTGCGG
>CAMCGI010000220.1 GCA_945874205.1 Francisella tularensis subsp. holarctica | reverse complement strand
CTATCAAGCAGAAGTCGTTGGACGGGCAGGTGATCATGGTATCGATGTTTGGGCTGTTAAGGGTAATGGAAGGGTATCTGGTTCAATGCAAATCAACCAGTAGGCAAAGTGGCATTGGTATTGAAGGCATTAATGAAGTCGTTGGTGGTGCAGCGCATTATCGTGTTAAAGAGCCTAATGTTAGATTTAAGTTAGCTGTGGCAACGAATGCTTCATTTAATCGTACAGCAACTGAACACGCAAATAATCAACTAGAATCGGTTAAGCTTTGGAGTTTTTCCGAGATTTCTGAACAGTTGTTACAGTACGAAGTTTATGTGGACTAATAGATGATCTTAATCGACTAATGCTATTGAGAAAATAAAAAGCGAACGTTAACGCTTAATCTGTTTGTCATCTTAAGATAACGGTGGGATAATAAGCGTCCCAAATTCCATTGCGGTTAAAACAAAACTATGTGCGGCATTATCGGTATCCTTTTTGCAAATGGCGAGAATGTAAATCAGAGTCTTTATGATGGCTTAACAGTATTACAACATCGCGGGCAAGATGCAGCGGGCATTGTTACCCTGCATCAAGATCGTTTTTATCAACGTAAAGATAACGGTATGGTGAGCGATGTCTTTCGTACCCGTCATATGCGTGACTTACACGGTGCGATGGGGATCGGTCATGTGCGCTACCCAACGGCGGGTAGTGCTTCAAGTGCTGAAGCTCAGCCTTTTTATGTCAACTCGCCTTACGGCATCGTATTGGCACATAACGGAAACCTAACCAATACAGTAGCGCTTGCGAAAGAAATTTATGTGCAAGATTTACGTCATTTAAATACCAACTCAGATTCAGAAGTATTGCTCAATGTTTTTGCGCACGAAATGATGGTGCAGCATAAAGAAAAAGTGACTGAAGAAGAAGTTTTCACGGCAATTTCTCGTGTTCATGAGCGTTGTAAGGGTGGTTATGCTGCTGTTGGTATGATTGCTGGTTTTGGTATGTTTGCTTTTCGTGATCCTTTTGGTTTGCGTCCTGTGGTTTATGGTGAGCGTGATACACCAGCGGGTAAAGATTATATTATTGCCTCAGAAACAGTAGCTGTTGATGTCTTAGAGTTTAAGATCATTCGTGATTTAGCACCTGGTGAAGCGATTGTGATTACTGATGATGGACGTTTTTTCTCACGTCAGTGTGCGGTTAATCCGATTGTGGCACCATGTATTTTTGAACATGTTTATTTAGCGCGTCCTGATTCGGTTATCGATGGCATTTCTGTTTATGAAGCACGCTTAAATATGGGCGAAAAATTAGCAGCTAAAATTTTGCGTGTTAATCCCCATCATGATATTGATGTCGTGATGCCGATTCCTGATACTAGTCGAACATCAGCACTACAAATGGCGCAACGCTTGAATGTGCCTTATCGTGAAGGGTTTATTAAAAATCGTTATATTGGTCGTACTTTTATTATGCCGGGGCAAACACAGCGCAAAAAATCAGTTCGTCAAAAGCTCAATGCAATTGCACGTGAGTTTGAGGGTAAGCATGTTTTATTAGTGGATGATTCTATTGTGCGTGGTACAACATCAGCGCAAATCGTGCAAATGGCTCGTGATGCTGGGGCACGTAAAGTTTCCTTTGCCTCAGCTTCACCCCCCGTACGTTATCCATATGTTTATGGTATTGATATGCCAGCGGCGACTGAGTTAGTTGCCAATAACAAAACGGTAGAAGAAATTTGTGTGGTTATTGGTGCTGACTGGCTTGTGTATCAAGACTTGGTTGATCTAGAGGCTGCTGTAAGAGAGTCAGGAGATGGACCTAAAATGTTTGATACTTCTTGTTTTAGCGGTATTTATGTCACGGGTGATGTATCGCCAGAATATTTAGCAGGCATTGCTCAGCAACGTAACGATGAAGCTAAAGGCGATAATTTAGAACCGAGTGCGGTAGGATTGCATAATGTCGAATAATGAGAAAATAAACGCTGCCGATTGGCAAGATGAAACGCTTGCCATTCGTTATGGCTACCATCCAACGCAAGAGGGTGAGCATGGCGAGGCAATGATTCTCACCTCTAGCTTTGTTTATGATTCTGCAGCACAAGCGGCAGCGCGTTTTTCGGGTGCAGAACCTGGTAATATTTATTCACGCTTTACAAACCCTACTGTGGCTGCCTTCGAACGTCGTCTTACTGCACTTGAAGGGGCAGAAATGGCAGTCGCAACCAGTTCTGGTATGGCTGCTATTCTGACAGCTTGTATGGGTCTGTTGAATGCTGGTGACCATGTTGTTTGCTCACGTAGTGTCTTTGGTGCGACGCAAGTTTTTTTTGCCAATCATTTAAGTCGATTTGGTGTTCAAACTACCTTTGTTGATCTGACAAATAATCAGGCATGGCAAGATGCGATTCAACCGACAACACGGTTATTTTTTTTAGAAACACCCTCAAATCCGTTAATGGAAGTGGGTGATATTGTGGGCTTGTGTGCGATTGCTCATGCAGCTGATGCGCTGGTGATGGTCGATAATTGTTTGATGACCCCAATCCTGCAAAAACCTTTAGCATTGGGCGCTGATATCGTCATTCACTCAGCGACTAAATTTATTGACGGTCAAGGTCGTGCTTTGGGTGGTGCGGTGTTGGGTAGTAAAGCATTGATGGCACCTGTATATGGCTTTTTACGTACCACAGGTGCAACTATGAGTGCATTTAACGCATGGATCTTCTTGAAGGGCTTAGAAACCTTAGCCTTACGTATGAAGGCACAAAGTGAGCAGGCTTTAGCGATTGCGCAGTGGTTAGAGGCGCACTCTGCAGTAGAATCGGTATTTTATCCAGGATTGGCGAGTCATCCACAAGCAGCACTGATTGCACAGCAACAAACAGCGGGTGGTGCTGTGTTGTCTTTTCGTGTTGCAGGTGGTCGAAATGAGGCTTGGAAAATTATTGACGCAGTGCAGATTTTTTCGCGCTCTGCCAATTTAGGTGATGTCAAAAGTATTATTACTCATCCAGCCACGACCACGCACGGGCGAGTGCCAAAGGGCGATCGTTTGGCAGCTGGCATTACCGAAAATCTGATTCGTTTGTCAATTGGGTTAGAGTCGCTTAATGATTTAACAGCAGACTTAGCGCGTGGTTTGGAAGCTTAGTTAATTTTTCTCCCCTTTTGGGG
>CAMCGI010000219.1 GCA_945874205.1 Francisella tularensis subsp. holarctica | reverse complement strand
GGCCCACAATATGACCTGTGGTATGGGCATTAGGGTCAAAGTCCAATACATTGGCACGCGTAAAATCGAGTTCCAGACGTTCTTTTAGTCTATCAGTAAAGAAGGTAAACCCGCCCGATACGAGCGCAAATTTAATATCTCGTATTTTCAAGCCCGCAATTAGGATTTCTGCCCCTTCATTAAGCTGCAATCGTTCGTTATAAACGGTTTCAAGTGCATGTAAAGGCGTACCTGCCAATAAACTAACACGTTGTGTTAAAGACTGCTCGAAGTTTAGTTCTCCACGCATTGCCGCATCTGTAACTTGCGATACTTTATCTTTAATACCGAGATGCGCGCCAATTTCATCAATGCATTCAATATTAATGAGTGTTGAATCCATGTCTGAAATAATTAATCGAATATCAGCACCTTCAAAGTCCTCAGGTAAGACATTAATGTCCCAAAGATGCGCAGCACGTACTTGATTAAGTAGTTCGATATTGGGTGTTTCTTCGCATATAACACGATAGTGCCGCGCAACAGCGATAGGAATACTACCAAATTTATCCTCGAGTAAGGACTGTTCTGCATGAGTCAAGCTATTGCGATGAATAATCAGGGTTGCCATTGATATTCCAATTAGTTAAAAGTTATATGACTATTTTAACGGTTTTTTTCGATACGCTCTATGCGTGTTGCTGAAAGTTTATCGGTTAAGCTCAAGCCAGACTGATTTAAATAACCAAGCCAGCCTAAATTAAGTAAAAATACATTGAGTGTTGCCGCCGCTAAACGGGTCATTGTATCCATGCGTGTTAAGGGATTAGCGTCTTGACGTGTAACACGTAGTCGCCACGCCTTCATACCAATCGTCTGACCACTTTTTTGCCAACTATAGGCGTAATAGCCAGCCACCATGATTACCCATAGCAGCTGAAAACTGGTACGTAAGACATCACGTTGATAAAAGTTTTCACCTGCACCCGCTGTAAATAATGCCGACAATAACAAGCTGAGTGCTATCAGAATCAAAACATCATAAATAAAAGCGAGCGTAACCCATAAAAAAAGGGGCATAGTTTTGATCCATTTGAATTCGTTATAATGTTTCTATTGTAAAACGAATTAGGTAATGATGACGATGAATATTCCCCAAAGTGTATTAGCAGTCAATTGGGCGTGGATGGGATGGATTGCAACTGTCTTGATGTTAGGGTGGGCATTAAAAACTGCACCTTGGCATAAAGTGATAGGTGATGCAGTTGCACAGCGTATATTTGGTGTGATGATTATTGTGTTGTTTGGCTTATGGAGCGTTAAGGCATCGATAGGACCAGGGTTAAGTTTTCATTTTTTAGGCGCCACAGTGGTAACGCTTATGTTTGGGTGGCAATTTGCTTTATTAGCAATTGCGCTTGTTATTTTCTTGATTAGTGTGACAGGTGGCGCGGGTTGGGATGCGTTTGGTGCTAACGTTATAACGCTTGCTGTTGTGCCTGTTATGGTAACGTGGACTGCATTATTATTGTCTTATCGCTATTTACCACGCCATTTTTTTATTTATGTACTGGTGAATGCATTTTTAGTAGGCGCATTGTCTATGATTGTGACTGTATTGTTACTTAGTATCGTTTTAGTTGGCGGTGAAGTCATTAGTTGGGATCGACTATCTTATCAATTTTTACCCTTACTACCAATGATGGCTGCACCTGAAGCTTTTTTGAATGGATTTATCATGACAATACTGGTTCTCAATCGTGTGGAGTGGGTTAGCACCTTTACTGATGAGCAGTACATTAAGGGTAAATAAGCACATAGTTGGTTTTTTCGCACTTGAAAAGGTCATAAATAATCCTTATAGTAGTCATGCGAATCTATATCATAACGAAGGAGTTATACCGTGGGTAAACGTATTTTTCTATTTTTATTAACAAACGTCTTGGTCATTGCTGTGGCAATGCTGATTCTTAACTTGTTAGGCGTGGGTAATCTACGCGATGGTCACGGCGGCATGAATCTTGGCAGCTTAGCTATTTTTGCTTTGGTGTGGGGATTTGTGGGCTCGTTTATTTCATTGGCTATGTCTAAGTGGATGGCAAAGCGGTCAGTTGGTGCGGTGGTTATCGAAAATCCATCTACGCCTACTGAGCATTGGTTAATCGATACTGTACGCCGTCAGGCACAAAAAGCAGGTATTGGTATGCCAGAAGTAGCAATGTATGAAAGCCCTGAGCCTAATGCCTTTGCAACAGGCATGAGTAAAAATAATGCATTGGTTGCTGTTTCCACTGGATTGCTCGAAAACATGACGCAAGACGAAGTTGAGGCAGTACTCGGTCATGAAGTGGCACACGTTGCTAATGGCGACATGGTAACAATGGCGTTGCTGCAGGGCGTATTAAATGCCTTCGTTATTTTCTTTGCTAAGATTATTGCCAATGTTGTTGATCAATTCTTTAAATCTGATAGCGATGAAGAAGGAGGTACAAGCTGGGTGTTTATTGTCGCTGATTTAGTATTGAACATTGTGTTGGGTATTTTTGCCAGTATGGTGACTGCTTGGTTTAGTCGTCAGCGCGAGTTACATGCTGATGAAGGCGGTGCTTTTTTATCTAGCCCACAAAAAATGGCAGCAGCTTTACGTCGTTTATCAACAATGCAACCAGGTGTATTACCAGATCAAATGGCGGCATTAGGTATTAGCAGTGCAGGGAGCTTGAGTATGTTATTTCATACCCATCCGCCATTAGAGGATCGTATTGCTGCACTGGAAGCCAAGCACGAATTTAAATTAGCTTAAAAAAAATTATTTTACGAATCAAGCCCGCTAGCAATAGCGGGTTTTTTTATTCCCCTTAATACAATATAAGGCACAAAAAATGCTTACTTACTTAATATAGAAATAAATGATTCCTAACGGATCATTTTCTAATAAAAAATGACTTACAGTGATGTTTGTTGCACCGTATTGGTGCAAAGAGAGGGTTGTATGGAATACAAAGGTATGCAATTAGACGATGATATTGGTTCTTTGGTGCGTAATATGCCACAGGTTGATACTTATCGTGAGTCTTTATCTCAGTTGCAAGCAGTCTGGGATAGTTTAGCATTATTAGGTCAGTTATCTGGTGTTGGCAATGAAATGGGAGATACGAGAGAATCGTTCTTTTCACTAAGTCAGTCTCTCATTAATCAATTGGCACATGAATATTAT
>CAMCGI010000218.1 GCA_945874205.1 Francisella tularensis subsp. holarctica | reverse complement strand
TCACAACAAGCTGTTCTATTTCACAGGCGAGAAAGATGGCGTTGGTGTCGAGGTTTCGCTACAGTACACAGAAGCTTATACTGAATCGGTTTATTGCTTTACCAATAACATTCCGCAAAAAGATGGTGGTGCACATTTAGCAGGTTTCCGTTCTGCCTTAACGCGCAATATTAACAATGCAGCTGAACAAGAAGGGCTAGAGAAAAAGTTCAAAATTGCGTTGTCTGGTGATGATACACGCGAAGGCTTAACAGCGATTGTATCGGTTAAAGTCCCTGATCCTAAGTTTTCATCACAAACCAAAGAAAAGCTGGTTTCTAGTGAAGTGCGTACGGTTGTCGATAGTCTAATGAGTGATGCTTTTGCCACTTTCTTACTCGAAAATCCGAATGACCGCAAGGCGATTCTTAATAAAATTTTTGAAGCTGCGCGTGCGCGTGATGCAGCCCGCAAAGCGCGTGAAATGACACGTCGAAAAGGCGCATTAGACATTGCTGGCTTACCTGGTAAATTAGCTGACTGCCAAGAAAAAGATCCTGCTCAATCTGAAATCTATTTAGTAGAAGGAGATTCAGCAGGTGGTTCTGCCAAACAGGGGCGTGATCGTCGCACACAAGCGATTTTGCCATTAAAAGGTAAGATTTTGAACGTAGAACGTGCGCGTTTTGATCGTATGATTGCCTCTGCTGAAGTTGGCACGCTGATTACCGCATTAGGTTGCGGCATTGGTAAAGACGAATACAATATCGAAAAACTACGTTATCACCATATTATTATCATGACCGATGCCGATGTCGATGGTAGCCACATTCGGACACTGTTACTTACTTTCTTTTATCGTCAAATGCCAGAAATCATCGAACGTGGACATATTTATATTGCTCAACCGCCTTTGTATAAAGTCAAAAAAGGCAAACAAGAAGCCTACTTAAAAGATGACACTGAGCTTGAGCATTATTTATTGCAATTGGCTATGGAAGGTGCAAGTTTGCAATTAGGTGAAGGTACTAGCAGTATGAGTGGTCATGCGCTAGAGCAGTTGGCAATTGCTCACTTCCAAGCAGAACGCGTTATTAATAAGTACAGCCGTCGTTATCCTGAAGCCTTATTGCGTGGCTTGCTCGACCTACCTGCTATTAGCGAAACAGGATTACGTGATGTTAATGTTCTTTCGTCATGGTGTGAAGCCGCACAAACCCGTATTGGACAAGATTTTATTGCAGGTGGCGCACGTTTTAGCTTATCAGTTGTCGATAATCAAGACCCTGATATAGAATCAAAAGCAATTCGCTTAACGATGCACGAGCATGGCTTTGATACAGCGCAAGATATTACTGAAGACTTCTGGTTATCAGGTGATTATGTGCGTTTAATGAATGCCGCTGCTAGTATTGGTAATCTGTTAACAACAGGTGCTCAGGTTAAACGTGACGAAAAAGGGATTGCTGTTAGCACCGTTAAGCAAGCCTTTGATTGGCTATTAAGCGAGGCAAAGCGCGGCATGGGTATTCAACGCTATAAAGGTCTGGGTGAAATGAATCCTGATCAGTTGTGGGATACAACCATGAATCCTGCTACTCGTCGTCTGTTGCGCGTACGCATTGAAGATGCGATTGCTGCTGATGATATTTTTAGCACCCTTATGGGCGATGAAGTTGAACCACGTCGCGCTTTTATTGAAGCCAATGCATTGTCAGTTTCGAATTTAGATATTTAAGTTTTAATTTTAGAAGGAGTCCTCCATGTCTATCAAGCATCCTGTGATTTCTGTTACTGGTTCTTCTGGTGCAGGCACAACATTTGTTAAACGTGCGTTTGAAAAAGTGTTCGCTCGTGAAAATCTAAACGTTGCAGTGGTTGAAGGCGATAGCTTTCACCGTTATGAACGTGCTGAGATGCGTGAAAAAGTAGCTGAATCTCGCAAAGAGGGTAAGGTGTTAACACATTTTGCAGAAGACGCAAACCACTTTGACTTATTGGCTGATTTATTCAAACAGTATGGCGAAACAGGTTCAGGTAATCGTCGTTACTATGTTCACAACGATGAAGAAGCAGCACATCACGGCGTGGGTACGGGTTGCTTTACACCTTGGATGCCGATTCCAGCTGGCACAGACATTATGTTCTACGAAGGCTTACACGGTGGTGCTGTGACTGCTAATGCCAACGTAGCGCAGCACGTTGATTTGTTAGTCGGTGTTGTTCCTAGTGTTAACATCGAATGGATTCAAAAAATCTATCGTGATACGACAGAGCGTCCTTACACTGTACAGCAAGTGGTTGATACCATTATCGACCGTATGCCAGATTACGCTGAATTCATTACCCCTCAGTTTGACCGCACGCACATCAATTTCCACCGCGTGCCTTTAGTCGATACGGCTAACCCATTCGGCGGCATGGCTGTACCTAAGCCAGAAGAAAGCTTGATTGTTTGCCATGTTCGTATGGACGGCATTGATTTGGCTGGCATCGCTAAGCAGGTTGAAGGTGGTTTCTTACAAAAAGCCGATACTTTGGTTATCCCTGGTAACAAAATGATCGACGTGATGGATTTGATGTTGTCACCTGTCATTAAAAATATGATTGCTAAGAAAAACGCTGCTTAATTTCGCTCGTTTCTTGTACATCGAAAAAATCTCGCTTTGGCGAGATTTTTTTTAGCACATTGTCTAATACATTTTGTTAATCCTGATAATAAACTATATTTAATTGGCATTGATTAGCGTGTTTTGCTTTAATAGACACTCATTTTATAAAAAAGTAGATTAGTCCATGAAAACATTGTTTATTTCCTTACTTATTAGTAGTCTATTTATTGGCAATAGTTTTGCCGTCGATACGTTGAATCAAGGCGACATCTTACCCGCATTATTACTTACCGACCAACACGACAAACCTGCAAACATAGATGAAAATATCACGCGCATTATTTTTGCTGCAGACAACAGCGCTGCAAGTATGGTTACCGCTTTATTGGATACTAAATCTACGGATTGGTTAATACAGACACATACTGTTTATCTAGCAGATATTCACAAAATGCCCAGCCTTATTGCAAAACTATTCGCACTGCCAAAATTACGTGAAAAGTCATACAGTATTATTCTTGGACGCGAAGAAGCAGATTTAGCAATGTTTACACGTCAAAAAAATTGTATTACCGTCATTAGCGTGACTAATCTAAAACTAGGTGAAACTCACTTTGCTTGTACAGAAGATGCCTTTAAAGAAGCACTTAAATAAGGTCTTCTT
>CAMCGI010000217.1 GCA_945874205.1 Francisella tularensis subsp. holarctica | reverse complement strand
CCTGCTAAGGGTGCATAGGCTTATACCCTATCGAGGGTTCGAATCCCTCACTTACCGCCGAGTAGTTAATAATTTCAATTTAACTAAGTTAAAAAGAAATAAAAAAAGACTTGACTAATTTAGCAAATCAGTTATAATGGTCAGATAGTTTAAAGCGCTCGTAGCTCAGCTGGATAGAGCATTCGGCTACGAACCGAAAGGTCAGGGGTTCGACTCCCTTCGAGCGCACCAACTAAAACCCTCGTATACTCAAGTAGTTACGGGGGTTTTTTATTATCTAGAATATGTTTTATTTTAGAATAAAAAAAGGGAACTATTTAAAGTTCCCTTTTTTATCGTTAACACATTGAGCTACTTTATGCTGCTTTCACATCTAAAGTAATCGTTGCATCAACATCGGCATGCAAAGCAATAACCAATTCATATGTACCTATAACGCGAATTGCGCCATCTGGCATTTGAACTTGACGACGCTCAACAGCGAAGCCCAGTGTCGCCAAAGCGTCAACAACGTCTTGTGTACCAACAGAACCGAACAACTTGCCTTCATCGCCCGCTTTCGCACCAACACTGACAACCAAGCCTTGCATTTTTTCATGGGTTGCTTGAGCCGCTGCTAAATCAGCAGCAGATTTAGCTTCTAATTCTGCACGACGCGCTTCAAATGCTTGAAGATTGCCCTCAGTTGCCATACGAGCTTTACCTGTTGGTACTAAGAAGTTACGTGCGTAACCGCTTTTAACCGATACTACGTCACCCATAGCACCCAAGCCTTTAACTTTTTCCATCAGAATGACATTCATTGCCTGTTCCTCTTTTAGGAATGTGAATCTGGCACAAACTTAGTGCGCCAGTGTGTCCAATTTTCCATCCAACCTAACGATGCCACCAACACAATCATATGTGGTAACACACCCAATAATATATAAACCAGTATTAACCAACCTTTTCCTGTCCCGCGTACATGAACCCATTGATGCAAAACAGCCAACCCTTGTAACATGAAGGCAATCATTAACAATCCCAACATGTCTTGAAGTAGGAGTAATTCAGGAAAAAACAAAACAACAACAAAAAGCAATGCCAGTAGCGAAGCTAAAACATTACTTAAATTAAGTTGTCGAAACTGTTCTCCTAAAGAACCTGCATCATAAAGGTTTGTTTGCCACCATCGAGCGAGGAATAAAATTCCTAGCCAAACGCTATATAGTCCAATGCATACTAGCATAGTCAATATTTTCGGCATTTGTTCAATAAGTAAGGCAGTTGCTTCAGGTTCAATAACGATTCCCTCAGCTTGCCACATAGCCAACAATTGCTGAATAAAACTTAACCACGCCTCTTCGGGTGAGCCAAGTGATAAATAAACAATCACTAAGCTAGCCAGTAAGACAACAGTTGCTGCTTGAATCATTAACGATAAGGATCTAGTTTTCCCTAATACTATCGCCAATAAAAAAGCAGGTAACCAAAACTCTGTGCCACTTAACAACAATGCATTAATTGAACCAAAGGCAAGACTTGCTAAACTACCCCCTAATAGGGTTGCAAAAAGAACTCGCGCACCAGATTGTAAACCAGCTGCTAAGGTTACTAACGCAATAACTGCACCAGACAAAAGTCCAATAGGTGAAAGAACAAGGGTTGCTGCTCCTAGCACAAAAGCCCATGTCAACGCCCGAGTTGGGCTTTGCATGACAGCTTTAGCTAAAAATAACATGGTTATTACTGACCTAACAATTTACTGGTGCTGATCTGTAAATGGTAATAATGATAAATAACGCGCACGCTTGATTGCTGATGCAAGTTGGCGTTGGTAACGCGCACTTGTACCAGTAATACGGCTAGGAACAATTTTACCTGTTTCGGTAATAAAGCCCTTGAGCATAGCAACATCTTTGTAATCGATTTCTTTTACATCTTCAGCTGTAAATTTACAAACTTTTTTACGATAAAAACGTGCCATTTTAATTACTCCTCGCCACGACGATCATTACGATCATAATCAGGACGTTCACGACGTTCGCTTGTTTCACGGCGCATCATTGGTGACTCTTCAGTCATCGCAGCATCACGTTGCATAATCATGTTACGCAGCACAGCATCGTTGTAATAGAAAGAATTGTCTAATTCAGCAACAACATCCGTACCACATTCGATATTCATCAGAATGTAATGCGCTTTGTATGCCTTTTTAATTGGGTAAGCCAACTGACGACGACCCCAATCTTCTAGACGATGAATTTTGCCGCCCTTACCTTCAATTAAGGTACGGTAACGGTCTACCATAGAGGTTACTTGTTCGCTCTGATCTGGGTGAACAAGAAACACAACTTCATAATGACGCATGAATGCTCCTTATGGATCAATGTAAAGTTACATGAGCCAGCGCTTGACCTCTGCTGACAAGGAGGTTTGTGCAAAAAACACAAGCCGATAATGATAACACGAAAACAAAGCAACAACAAGATAGAAGCAATGAGAATAGCTTGACAGACACACTGTTTTTACTTACAATCAAAAAATAATTTACCGAGGTGCCCTAATGAAAATCCTATCTTCTTTAAAGTCAGCAAAAACACGCCATAAAGATTGTCAAATTGTACGTCGTCGTGGCAAAGTTTATGTTATTTGTAAAACTAATCCGAAGTTCAAAGCGCGTCAACGCTAGTTTTGAACTGATGTAATAAAAGCGGCTTATTGCCGCTTTTATTACATTGAAGATGCTGAGCGCCTATCAACTCCGAATCCAAAGAGTGTTAATTATCGTTGCTATTTTGGCTGTTGTTAGGTAAGTAACGATTAAAGTAGCGATAAAGTAGCCACATAATACCACCGACAATTGTGACAGCGCTAATGGTAAATAATGCAGTTAAGCTGAGTGCTTGCCAAATTTGTGTCATATATAAGATTTACCTTTTTGCACGTAGAATTAATTTTCGGTTATTATAGCCAATGGAAGCATTAGGTGGCATAAAAATGCACATTGCTGGGAGTAGACGTGCAATGAAAGAAGAACATTTTTTTAAAAATGATGAGCGCAATCGATTGCTCGAAGCAATAGAACAGCAAGCTAAAAGTTTATCGATGGCAAGAGGATCTGACCAGCAACGTTTAAGTGACTGGTTAAATGCTGCGGAGGAAGTTATGCCAGAAGAAGTTAAAAAACCAGCGGTAAAACCAATGTCACTTAATAATACTGACAGTAAATCGAATCCAGCTCAAATTATGGGTTTCTTAGCTGTAGGTACCTTGTTGTTAGCAATGGTGGGGGG
>CAMCGI010000216.1 GCA_945874205.1 Francisella tularensis subsp. holarctica | reverse complement strand
AAAGCGCAAACCAATCATTTTGCGCATTTAGATCAAGACTTGCGCAGCGACATGCAAGCTATGAACGAAAAACTGAGTCTTGATATGCAAGCACTTAATACAAAGCTAAGCAACGAAATGCTCGATTTACGCAAAGACATGGATAAACGTTTTGAACAAGTGGATAAACGCTTTGAAGCACTTACTGTTCGTATTGACCGTTTCATGATTTGGTCATTTAGCACGAGTTTAGTTATTGGTGCGGGTGTTGTCGCTGCTATTCGTTATTTACCAGCTGTGCAGCAATAAGTCACCATTACCTAACACCCACACCTAAGCGGTGGTTTTTTTATGGTCAAATGAACTCATAAAACGAATTTAGGAGTCAGCACCATGACCACACTAGCAACCAGCCCCGCACCCACATTTGATGACATTATGCGACTCATGGCAGAGTCTCGAATCGCATTCTAAGAAGAAATGCGCCAATCACGGATTGAATACGACAAATGCGCTGCAGAATCTGAGAAAGAAATGAAAGCCTTGCGCACCGAATTGGCCAAGCTCGGTAATCGTTTAGGCGACTTTGTGCAAGAAATGGTCACCCAGCCGCTGTACGCTTGTTTCAAGAGCGTGGCTTGCCTGTGCATCGTATTTTGCCCAATATGCAATACCGTAGCGATGACGGACAAAGCACACTCGAAGTCAAGACTGTTTGCCGACCACTACAAGAAAAGTGTTTTCACACACTTTCCGTGAAGCAGTCGAACTACCATTATTAAACCTTAAACAACATTTCCAAGTTAAAACTCACCCCAGTCCTGACTATTGGATTTTTGAGGTGCTGGTAATGTCATTTGTTTTTTCGCTGGTGCTGGTACCTTATTTCGAGGATCTGAATGACTTGTTGCACGCGCTGCTGCTGTTTGCCCTGTCTTAAAGAATGCCATATTATTACGCAAATTATCCGCCTCTGTGCTCAGGCTTTCAGCAGCTGCCGTTGTTTCTTCGACAAGTGCTGCATTTTCTTGCGTTACTTTATCGATATCAGCAATGGCTAAATGAACTTGTCCAATCCCTGTTGCTTGTTCGTGAGAAGCATCAGCGATTTCATGAATCATACCTGCCACTTGTGCAATAGAATCGGCAATACCATTGAGCATTTCACCAGATTTATCGGCTAACTGAGTGCCTGTATAAATACGATCGACACTATCCTCAATCAACCCTTTGATATCTTTAGCAGCCTCAGCAGATTTTCCTGCTAGCGCACGAACTTCAGCAGCGACAACGGCAAAACCGCGACCATGCTCCCCAGCGCGTGCCGCCTCAACCGCCGCATTGAGTGCCAATAAATTGGTCTGGAAGGCGATAGAATCAATTAACGTGACAATATCACCAATCTTGGTACTAGACTCTTTTATCGATTGCATGGCATCAATTGTCTGCTGCATAACGCCAACACCATCTTTTGCTTGATGTTGTACTTGCGTTGTCAAGTCTGCTACTTTACGTGCATTAGCGGTATTGGCTTGCACTGCCGATGTCATTTCAGTCATTGTTGCACTGGTTTGCTCTAATGCTGCTGCTTGCTCTTGTACTCGAGCAGATAAGTCAGCCGCGCCCTGCGATACTTGCCCTGCAGCCTCATCAACAATCGAAGACGCTCCCACCGCTTGTGCTACAACTTCTTTTAGTTTAGCAGCTGAAAAATTAATTGAATTTTTGAGATCGTTTAACTGACCACGGAAATCTGCCACACACTCACTCGTTAAATCACCGTGTGCCTGCGCTGTCACAATTGCCGTAATACCCGCAACCGCCATCGCTAGGCGATCCATTGATTGATTGATGTTCTCTTTCATTGCGAGCAAGTCACCCGTTGCATGAGATTGAACACGTGCATTAAAATCACCGTCATTCATATGCGTCATAACAACGTTAATGTCTGTGATTACCTTGTAAATCGTACTTAATGCTGTTTCAACGAGATCACGGAAGGCTTTTGGTACTTTAGGATCCATCTGGACATCAAATTTTCCAGCACCCAGACCATGCATGACTTTTTCTAACTCACCCATCATAAAAGAAACCGAATTGGCAGAACCATTAACACCCGCTTTCAATACATCTAGGTCACCTACATAGTTACCCGTCATGCGTTGCGCAAAATCTGCATGAGCAATCGCACCGACAACGTGATTGGCTTCGGCGAGACCATGCTCCAATGCCGTCAATAGCGTATTCATACTATGCGAAATAGCATTTAACTCATCATCACGTTTAGGCAAACGTGTCTTAAACGACATGTTCGCACAACCTGTCCAACCGTAGACACAATTTCGCTAATCGCACCCGATACACTGCGAATCACCATCAGCGCAATACCAATCAGTATGCCCGCCACTAAAATCGAAATAATCAACATCCATTGATTTGCACTTTCACTGGTTTCTTTACCTTCGATAGAGGAAACTTTTGCCAGTTCTTTCTGGTAATCAACCATCGCTTGCAGTGCATTTTGGTATGTAGCACCCTGATCGCGTACTTCTATGCTAGTAATAAAAGCGGCGGCTTCATCTTCTTTGCCTGATTTAGCCAAAGCAATCGCTTTGTTATTACTTTCGCCAACAGGAATACGTGTTGTCTTAGCATGGGCTAATAGCTGCTTACCTTTTGCGCTATGAATGGCAGCGTCTAGGTATTCAAAAGCTTTTTTATTGAGTTCACGATTTTCAGCAATGCGTTTCTCAACTACTTCGCGGCGTGCTGAATCTTTTAATAAAATAACCTCACGTGCATCACGCTGTAGTTGAACGCTACGAATAATAAGCCTTTCAACTTCGATGAGTTTAGGAATGCGGTCATCAACAACCTTATCAAAGCCAACTTGACAGCTGTCAATGCCCGTTTTTCCTGTACCAAAGATAGCCAGCAATCCCATCACCGCAACAGCAGCCATTAGCCATAATCGATTTTTAATTGTCATTTTTTTATATCTCTATATTTTATTCAAATCGTAACGTATAGCATTACACACTATTCTGGTCAATATAACTTAAATTTAATATACAAATATAAAAATAGTTATCACGAATCAATTAAACAACCATAATGATGCATAACTATAAAAGCGGAATATAACATTTTTCAAAACATATTACGTTTTACATTAAAACGATATTATGAAAAATTAGCATTTTTTTATTTTCCAGTTTGATTATTACTCAAATTAGAAACTAACGTGATAAAAAAACCAAACTGGATAACTGATTAGAAAAAATTAAGATTTTTTCTGCTTAATAAGTTCTTCCTTAGACATCTGACGGTAATTGTCAGGCATCTGATCCCAC
>CAMCGI010000215.1 GCA_945874205.1 Francisella tularensis subsp. holarctica | reverse complement strand
GAACTTCTGATAGTAAAAAGAAAAAGATAATTCATAATGCTTATCTTAATCATGCTTATAGGAGTCTTAAAAGCATAGGCAGTCCTAAGAGTAATTCTGACTCTATAGTTTTGTTTGGCACTACTTTAAAGACAAATGATGATCATATTTTAGAGGCTATTTTAGAAAATAAAGTAAAAAATATATACATTGGTATAAATCCTAATAAGATGGCAGAAATGGACTCATTAAGAACTAGGTTTGAGTCCAATAAAAAGAGTGTATATTTCTACGATTACACGAGCGTTAAGTTATGGTAGCTGGTTTATGAAGTTACTACATAATTTTTTGGAGAGTTAAAATGAACAACACAATACAAGTAACCGATGTAAAAGGTGTTGGTCGAGTTACGCTAACGCTGGATGAGACTAAGCGTGTTTTTACCTTTATTGGTACGAATGGCGTAGGTAAAACAAAGTGTTTAGAGTCATTGTTTCAGTGGTTTTTGCTTACCAACAATAGCTTTTGGCAATACGCAGATAATGGTTTAATTAATTTAGAACTCTTTAATTTTACAAGCATTAGTGTCGATAATAGGTTGTTTTCTATGCCGCTTGTTGTTGGTGGGCTTCATAATCCAGCAACATTTAATACAAAAAATATTAAAGAAGTACAACATAAAAAACCTGTTGTTTTTTTGGGTTCACAAAACAGAGGACATATCCAGCACGATAACATTTTATTGGGTAAACCAGTTGGTAGCTTTTCTGAAAGACGAAAACAATATTTTTCTTATTTGCTAACGAGCATGAAAGACAATTTTGCTAGTTTAAATATGAATATGGGCATTGAGCAATGGTTTGTTATGCAGGCGCAATCATCGAATAAGTACCAAAAACAAGATGATAACCGAGAGGTTGAAATAGAAACCGTATTACGGATTTTGCACCAGATTGATAGTACAATTGATGAGTCATTCATAGAAATTGATGGTGATTTTAGGGTTTTTATTAAAATAAATGGGCATAAGCGGGATTTAACACAATTAAGCACAGGATTTGCATCGATTCTAAAAATTGTGCAAAGTATTGTTTCGGGCTATGGTTATTTTACGAATGCCATCGATTTACAAAATACGCACGGTATTGTTTTAATCGATGAAATAGAAAGTCATTTACATATTAAGTGGCAGGCAAGCATTATTGGTTTGCTTAAAGCAGTTTTTCCAAATACTGTTTTTTACATAGCAACCCATTCTTCCGTTGTATTGTCTCAGTTAGAACAAGGGGAGGCTTATCGTCTTGTTCGCAATGACGGTAATACAGTCATTGCAGAAAGCATTGTCGAACCGAGTAATATTTCTTTCATCGACTTACTTAACGATGCTTTTGGTATTGACATGAATCAACTCAAGCGAAAACAGCTATTAAATACCAATCAACAGTTAGCCAAACAGCAATTATTAAACTTGATTAATGGAGTTTTTTGAAATGCAAAGATTGGTATTGTTAGATAGTCAATTGCTTATTTTAGCATTGGACGCAACGGGACAAGATGCAGAAAAAATTACTCAAGCTAAGGCTAAATTAATCAATTTATTGCAAGATGATCGCGTTAAATTATGCATCACGCCATTAATTCGTTATGAAGTGATGCGTGGTCTTAAGAATAGAGATAATAGTCATATTTCTGCGGTGTTATCAAGTTTTATGATGTTTGATATTAAAGAAAATATTGGGAAACTGGCTGCGGATTTATTTCATCATTCAAAGATGATTTCACCAAAAGAGCCATTGGTGGATAAACGTAGTTTTGATGTTTTTCATTTTGTTAGTGCGCAATGTTATGAGTTAGATCTGGAAACATGGGACAAAGATTTTAATAAAATTGAGCGTGTTTATCAAAGCTGGAAAAATTATAGTACAACTAAAAAATTAAACTAGATTAACAAAAATGACTGCTTATATTATTCGTCGCCTACTGTGGCTGCTTCCCATTTTATTAATGGTGAACTTACTTACCTTTGTGTTGTTTTTTGTTGTTAATTCGCCCGATGATATGGCACGCGCTCAACTCGGTAATAAGCATGTTACAGATGCTGCCGTTGGGGCATGGAAGGCTGCGCGTGGTTATGATTTACCATTATTATGGAATGCAACTGCTAGTGGTTGGGACACGATCACGCAAACGATCTTTTGGCAAAAGTCATTGCAGTTAATGGTATTTAATTTTGGTGTGTCTGATGCGGGGCGAGCGATTGGTGCTGATATGAGCCAACGTGCGATACCGTCTTTAATGCTTGCGTTACCGACTTTTATTCTGGGGTTATTAGTAAATATCGTTTTGGCACTGGTGTTAGTGATGTTTCGTGGGCAATGGCTGGATAGACTAGGGTTAGTGTTAACCGTGGTGCTGATGTCGATTTCGGGCTTATTTTTTATCATTGGTGGACAGTATGTGTTTGCTAAGGTTTGGCATTGGTTTCCAATTTCTGGCTATGAGCCTGATGCTGATATGTGGCGATTCCTGTTTTTGCCTGTCATGTTGGGCGTAATTGCAGGTGTTGGTTCTGGTGTGCGTTGGTATCGTAGTATTTTGCTAGAAGAGGCTGATAAGGATTTTACCCGTACCGCGCGTGCTAAGGGGTTGAGTCAATGGCAAGTCATGCGCCGTCATGTATTACCGAATGGGTTATTACCCATTTTGACGGGCGTGGTCGCTGTTTTGCCTTTGTTATTTATGGGAAGTCTATTGATGGAATCGTTTTTCGGTATTCCAGGTTTGGGTAGTTATACGATTGAGGCGATTAATGGGCAGGATTTTGCTATCGTGCGGGCGATGGTTTATTTAGGTGCTGTGCTGTATGTTGTGGGCTTATTACTGACCGATTTGGCATATGCAGCAGCTGATCCTCGTGTTCGGTTAGGGGGTTAGTAACAGTTGACTTAAAACTTATCAAACTTAACTAAATATAACTATTTTAGACAGGTTTTTTGTTATGACTTATCAAAGTAACCTACTTTTTGCGTATATTAATAGATTGTTTGTGAGTGCTAATGATATGCTTAACGAATATTGATAATGCGTTAAAAAGTAGTGTTTCAGGAGCTAAAATGATAACAGCCCATCGCATAGCGTTGGATTTGAACAACAAACAAGCCACCTACTGTCAAAAAGCAGCAGGTACAGCTCGCTTTGCGTACAACTGGGCATTGGCGAACTGGAATGCTCAGTATGGGGCATGGAAAGAAGACAACAGCAAGCCAAAACCATCACAAGCAGCATTAAGACGCGAGTTAAACGCGGTAAAAAGAGACTTATTCCCTTGGATGCTAGAAGTCACCAAGAACGCACCACAAATGGC
>CAMCGI010000214.1 GCA_945874205.1 Francisella tularensis subsp. holarctica | reverse complement strand
GTCCACAAATCATACCCTAAGGCTTGCGAAGCCTGTGCAAACGTTTCACCAACTTGTGAAAACTCAGCAGCGACATCAGCAAGCATACCGACAGTTTGCGAGCCCTGACCTGGAAAAACAAACGCTGTTGTCATAACGATACAAATCCTAAAAACGAACTAAAGCAGAACCCCAAGTGAACCCCCCACCAAAGGCTTCCATCAAAATTAACTCACCACGCTTAATGCGACCATCTTTAACGCCTGTATCTAGTGCCAAAGGAATCGATGCTGCTGAGGTATTACCCTGATCACCAACGGTTAAAATTACACGTTCCATCGGCATATCCAGCTTACGCGCTGTCGCATCAATAATACGCTTATTCGCTTGATGCGGCACTAACCAATCTAAATCTGACTTTTGTAGACCATTCGCTTCTAGTGTTTCATCAACAATTGCATCTAGCGTATTGACTGCCATTTTAAAAACAGAATTACCTTGCATTCGCATATAAGCTGGCTCACCGATACCGCACATACCCCCACCTTCGACATACAGCATCTCTTGGTAACGACCATCTGCATGTAAATGAGTAGAAATAATGCCCTCTTCAGCCGATACACCTAGAACAACAGCACCAGCACCATCCCCCCAAAGCATACAATTGCCACGATCTGTATAATCGGTAATCCGCGTTAAGGTTTCAGCACCAATCACCAATGCTGTCTTAACTTGACCAGAACGAATAAAGGCATTAGCGGTCGAAAGTGCGTAAATAAAGCCACTACAAACAGCTTGCACATCCATCGCAGGGCAACCATTCGTAATACTTAACTTACCCTGAACTAAACACGCAGTACTGGGAAAAACTCGATCGGGCGTTGTTGTCGCCAAGACAATTAACTCAATCTCATTCGCATCGATATTCGCACTACGTAATGCAGCTTTTGCTGCCTCAACAGCCAAATCGCTGGTAAATTGATCTTGTGCAGCAATATGACGCTGACGAATACCTGTTCGCTCAACAATCCACCCGTCAGTCGTATCAATACGTTTTTCTAGGTCAGCATTCGTTAATAAGCTTTCGGGTAAATAACTACCTGTCCCTAAGATTCGTGCATTAATCAAACTCATTCTGTTGCCTGTTGCATAAGCTGTTCTAAATTAGCGGCAATGCGTGCTGGTACTTGTTTTTCGACTTCTAATATGGCTTGACGGATAGCATATTCAAAGGCAGTGGCATCAGCACCACCATGACTTTTCACCACAATGCCGCGCAATCCTAACAAGGAAGCACCATTGTAGCGACGTGGATCAATACTATCTGCAAAGGCTTTAAGCACAGGAGAGGCAATAATACCCAGTAATTTTGTCCACCAAGTACGCATAAAGGCTGCTTTTAAATAATGACGTACCATTTTTGCCAATCCTTCAGCGGATTTAAGCGCAATATTACCATCAAAACCATCACAAACAACCACATCACATTGTCCAGTACAAATTTCATTACCTTCAACATAACCAATATAGTTAAGCGGCCATTGACGTAACAAGGCATCTGCTTCCCAAATACGAGCATGCCCTTTCATTTCTTCTTGACCAATATTTAACAGACCAATACTTGGGTTTTCTAGTCCATCTACTGCTTGCGCCAACACATGCCCCATAAGCGCAAACTGCAACAGATTTTCACCTGATGCACCCACATTAGCCCCTAAATCAAGCATTAATGTATGTCCACCTATTTTAGGTAACACACCACAAATTGCAGGACGCTCAATGCCTGGTAAAGTTTTGAGTACAAACTTGGACATTGCCATTAAGGCACCTGTATTACCTGCCGAAACAACAGCACCAGCACGACCATCATGCACAGCATCAATCGCATAACGCATCGATGATTGACGTTTACCGCGCAAAGCTTTAGAGGGTGCTTCATCCATAGCAACTACTTGTGGCGCATGCACAATACTAATTCTATCAGAAGAAGCCGATAATAAACTAAGATGCTGCGTAATAGCAGCTTCATCGCCGACCAAGATTAAGGCCAGCTGAGGGAAATCTTTGAGTGTTTTAAGTGACGCGGGAATCGTGGTATCTAGCCCATGATCCCCACCCATTGCGTCAATCGCGAGGGTAATCACCCGACATTAGACCTTAGGGGCAGCCTTAAGAACTTGCTTACCACGATAAAAGCCATCAGGGCTCACGTGATGACGAATATGCACTTCACCAGTCGTACTTTCGATTGATAACGCTTTACCAGTAATTGCATCGTGTGAACGACGCATGTCACGACGTGATGTCGATTTCTTAACTTGTTGAACAGCCATGGTTTACTCCTTTTTCATCATTACCTTGAGGGTTGCGAACGGATTGGGTTTTTGTTTATCCTCAATCTGAACAACCTCGCCTACTTCATATTCTACAGGGTGTGTACCGGGCTGCACTGGCACCAACGGCAAGGCCAGCAACAGACTGTCCTCAATCCACACCCTAGGATCTTCATTCATTTCTTCGGGCAGAAGTACTTCTTGTTCTTCTGTCCAATCAGCCGCATTTTCATCAGCAAACACGAGCACAGTTGAAACCTCAAGCGGGCAATCAAACGTTGCTAATGTTCTTTGACACACTAAGCTAACCAAAACACGCGCAGTTAATTGAACTTGCGGCACGCATCCCTCAAAAAGCGAAAATTGCAATACACCTTTGGCATCCGATAGAACACCTAAAGTTACCTGCGATAACCGCTCCAATTCTTTAGCTTTTAAGACAAATGACAACTCATGTCCCTTACGAGACAATAAAGCGACATCTAATTGGTGCGATAATTTTTCAAACATAACGTAAAATGATACGCTAATTACGCGCTAAGGTCAAAGAAAAGCCGCTAAAATATGATTACTTCATTCTGTTAACCCAAGAGAACCACTATGAATTCAAAGTTTCAACCATTAATTCTTGCATCACAATCAGTTTATCGTCAGCAACTATTATCACGCTTAGGTTTACCTTTTTCCTGTATTGCACCGCATATTGATGAAACGCCGCTCGCCAATGAAGCCGTCAAAAACATGGTTCTGCGCTTAGGACAACAAAAAGCAGCACGCATCGCGCAAGACAATCCAGATGCAATTATTATTGCCTCAGATCAAAGTGCCCAATGTGATGACATCACACTCGGTAAAACAGGTAATTTTAAAAACGCACTTACTCAACTCAAACATATGCAAGGCAAGACTGTCACCTTTTATACGAGTCTGGTGCTACGCACACCCGAAATAGAATACACACACATAGATGAAACACGGGTTATTTTCCGCCAACTGAGTGACGCACAATTAAAAAATTATCTACATCAAGAGCAACCTTA
>CAMCGI010000213.1 GCA_945874205.1 Francisella tularensis subsp. holarctica | reverse complement strand
CTATCCTAATATGGATTGCGGATTAATTAATGATTAATTTAATGACTGGCTATATCCCACCAAGGTTGCCCTTATCAATCACGCTCGAAACGCCCGTAGTGCTCAAAAAAGCCATTGCAGCTAATTTGGCATTGGCGAGGTTGAATGGTGCAGCACAAACCATTCCTAATCAGTCTGTTTTGATTAATGCCTTAGTCTTGCAAGAAGCGAAAGATTCGAGTGCTATTGAAAACATTATTACCACGCATGATGATTTATATCGTTCGACAATTGACCAAAACAGCATGAGTCAGTCGGTTAAAGAGGTACGTTTTTATGGTGAGGCTTTACGAGCGGGTTATCAGTTAGTTAAAGATAATCAGCTGTTATTGGTGCGAGATATTGTTACCATTCAATCGCTGTTAGAACGTAATGATGCTGGTATCCGTAGCCAAGGTGGTACGAGCCTAAAAAATACTCAAACAGGCGAGGTAATTTTTACACCGCCACAAGTAGAAAATGATATCCGCAATGCCCTTAGTAATCTCGAGCAATACATGAATGATGCTGCACGAGATGTCAGTGATCCTCTAATTAAGATGGCAGTCATTCATCATCAATTTGAAACCATACATCCTTTTTACGATGGTAATGGTCGTACAGGTAGAATCATCAATATTTTGTATTTGGTACTTAATGGATTGTTAGACATACCGATCTTATATTTAAGTCGGTACATTACGCAACACAAGTCAGACTATTATCACTTGTTGCAATCTGTACGTACTGATAATAGGTGGGAGGCGTGGGTGCTCTTCATGCTAGATGGTATCGAGCAAACAGCCAATGATACGGTAAGGCTTATTCATCGAGTTGATCGTTTAATGCGTGCTACGGGGAAACGCATTCAAGAGCAAGCACCTAAACTTTACAGCAAAGACTTATTAGAGGCTTTATTTGAGCATCCATATACCAAAATTGAGTTTATCGAAGTGCAGTTGAATGTGAGTCGTAAAACAGCATCTACTTATCTCAATAAGTTAGAGGCGATCGGTGTTTTGTCATCCCTGAAGCAAGGGACAAGTAAATATTTTATCAATACTGACTTTTTTGCATTACTCAGTGAGCCAATAGTATGAGTAAAAATACATATTTTTTACCTATAGTACTGTTTGTTCGGGTAAAAAATAGCAATAGTTACCCGAAACACGATATTGAGCGGCAAAAGTGATGACCAAACCCTTCCAACTCTCTTCCCTATACCAACCATCAGGCGATCAGCCCGATGCGATTGCGCAGCTAGTGCGTGGCATTAATGATGGTGAAGTCTATCAAACCTTACATGGTGCAACAGGCACGGGCAAAACCTTTAGCATTGCCAATGTGATTGCACAAGTGCAAAAACCCACCTTAGTGATGGCTCCCAATAAAACCCTTGCCGCTCAGTTATATAGCGAATTTAAAGGGTTTTTCCCCAATAATGCTGTCGAGTATTTTGTTTCTTACTACGATTATTATCAGCCCGAAGCCTACGTGCCCAGTACCGACACCTACATTGCTAAAGATGCCGCCATTAATGCCCAAATCGACCAATTACGGCTATCGGCAACCAAATCGCTGATGGAACGACGCGATGTGTTGGTGGTGGCGACGGTATCGGCGATTTATGGCTTGGGCGACCCGAAAACTTATTTAGCGATGATTTTGCAAGCGCGAATCGGTGATAGAATCGATCAACGTGCGTTATTAAAACAATTAACTGCTATGCAATATACGCGCAATGACGTGATACTCGAACGCGCGACCTTCCGTGTGCGCGGTGATATCTTTGAAATTTACCCTGCAGAATCTGAATTTGCTGCTGTGCGTCTTGATTTTTTTGACGATGAGTTAGAAAAAATCAGTTGGTTTGATCCGCTCACGGGCGAAATACTAGAGAAAACCAATCGGGTGACAGTCTATCCCAAAAGCCATTATGTCACCCCGCACGAGCAACTATTAAGTATGGTCGATGAAGTCAAGGAGGAGCTGATTGAACGTTTAGTTTGGCTTCGTGAACGTGATAAATTGGTGGAAGCGCAACGCTTAGAAGAGCGTACACGGCTCGATTTAGAAATGATGATTGAAGTGGGTTATTGTAACGGTATTGAAAATTATTCGCGCTACTTATCGGGACGACCTGTGGGTGATGCCCCACCAACCTTATTTGATTATTTGCCCAAAGATGGGTTATTGGTGATTGATGAGTCACACGTGACGGTATCGCAAATTGGTGCGATGTACAAAGGTGACCGCTCGCGTAAAGAAAACTTGGTCGATTATGGTTTTCGTTTGCCCTCGGCATTGGATAACCGTCCGATGAAGTTTGAAGAGTTTGAGACACGCATGCCGCAAACGATTTTTGTCTCGGCAACGCCAGGTAAGTATGAGTTAGAACATTCGGGCGCACCAGCGGAACAAATGATTCGCCCAACTGGATTGCTTGACCCTGTGATTGAGGTGCGCCCTGCGTTGCATCAGGTGGATGACTTGTACGGTGAAATTCGAGCAGTTGCTGCAAAAGGCGAGCGTATTTTAGTTACCACACTAACTAAGCGCATGAGTGAGGACTTAACGGATTATCTTAGTGAGCAGGGCATACGTGTGCGTTATTTGCATTCGGATATTGAAACGGTTGAACGCGTTGAATTGTTACGTGACTTGCGTATGGGGGTGTACGATGTGCTCGTCGGTATTAATCTATTGCGCGAAGGCTTAGATATTCCTGAAGTGTCATTGGTCGCGATTTTGGATGCTGACAAAGAAGGGTTTTTACGCTCAGAACGCAGCCTGATTCAAACCATCGGGCGTGCAGCACGAAACATCAATGGACGGGTTATTTTATATGCCGATAAAGTGACCGAATCTATGCGCAAAGCCATGAGCGAAACGGAGCGTCGTCGCACGAAACAAATTGCTTATAACGAGGCAAGAGGCGTACAGCCACAGTCGCTCAATAAAAACATTGAAGACATGATTGACGTGTCATCAATGATGGGTAAAAAACAGGTTAACAGCCGTAAAAATCGCATCGCTAATGACAGTAGTATGCTAATGGCTACTGAAGCAATTGCCAGCTATACGACAGACCCTAATACCTTGGCGCGACAAATCGGTAAACTCGAAAAAGAAATGCAGGCAAAAGCAAAGGCGTTACAGTTTGAAGGGGCGGCAGCATTAAGAGATAAGGTGAAACAATTACGTGTCTTACTAATGCGAATTTAGCTTAAATTGTGTTGTATCAAGATTAACTTTATTTTTTTTTGCTATTTATTGCAAAAAATAATTTTAAGCGTATTATTTCCCCAATAGAATAATAAAAACTGGATTAATATGTTTGAAAAGCAGCATTATTTGAC
>CAMCGI010000212.1 GCA_945874205.1 Francisella tularensis subsp. holarctica | reverse complement strand
CCTTTATTACATGTAAGACTACAAATACGAAATAAAACACTCCTACAAATCTCTTTTTTTATGGGCATTTGGATGTTTATGCATCAATTGTTAGTCTGGCTATTAACACCCGCCAATTATGTTGCTGATCAAAACAGTGCTTTTTGGTTATCCGTAGTGGTTTCAGTTTTTTTATGGCCACTCATTTTTATCTCACTGCGCACCCTGCGCAGAAATATGCATATTCGTTAAGTCATAATGATTCGCTCACAACATAAAGACCGCAATCAGGTTCGCAGAAGGCTCGCTATTGCTTTAGGTATTGTGTTAATCATGTTTATCAGTCTTATGCTACGCATGATATGGCTACAAATTACACATCATGAAAAATACCAAGAATTAGCAGATGGTAACCGTATTCGTGTTGAGCCTATTGCACCGATTAGAGGACGAATTTTGGATAGAAATGGATACGTGTTAGCTGACAACCAAACGGTATATACCATTGAGCTACATCGTGATGAACTACCAAAACCTCGCTCATTATCAGCAGTGCTAGAAAAAATATACGAGTTCCAGTCCTCTTTTTCTAGCTTGGATGATCGTGTTAGCATACGATTACAGCAACAATGGCGACGCATGAACCGACACCTACCCTTTACACTCGCACGAATTACTGAAGAAGAAGCGGCTCGTTTTGCGGTTGAATCATGGCGCTATCCTGGCTTTGTCGTTAATGCTGTGGCGCAAAGAATTTACCCACAAACACAGCGAGCCTCACATGCTGTGGGCTACGTTGGACGGATGACGATCGAGGACTTACGTAATCTTGATGTAGAAAATTATCGTAATACTGATTTTGTTGGACGCAGTGGTGTTGAGCAAAGCTACGAAGCTGAGCTGCATGGTCAAACAGGATTACGCTATGTCGAAGTTGATGCGCAAGGTCGCCAAATTCGCGAACTTGATCGTATTGCGCCCCAGTCAGGTAAAGACTTAATTCTTTCTATTGACTTAGAGTTACAAAGCTTTGCTGAAGATTTATTGGGCGATCGAAAAGGCGCTATTGTTGCGATTGATCCACGCAATGGCGATGTGCTTGCACTTGTCTCAACGCCTACTTTTGACCCCAATGCCTTTGTCGTCGGTATGGATAATAGTAGCTATCAGCAACTAATTCATGACCCCAAAAAACCACTTTTTAACCGTGCCATTCAGAGTAAATACCCCCCTGGATCAACAATTAAACCCTTTATGGGCTTAATTGGATTGGAAGAAAATGTGATTAAAAGTGATACCAGAAAGTTTGCAGGCCCTGCTTTTGAATACAAAGAAATGCGCTTTCGAGATTGGAAAAAAGGGGGGCATGGTTGGGTTGATATGGACGTAGCCTTAACGCAATCGTGTGATGTTTACTTTTATGAGCTTGCATTGGATATGACAATCAGTCGAATTGATGCTGGCTTAAAGCCTTTTAGCTTCGGTGAAAAAACAGGAATCGACTTGCAAAATGAGTCTGTAGGCGTGCGCCCTAATCCCGCATGGAAAAAACGTGTTTATGGTAAACCTTGGTATCCAGGTGAAACAATTATTGTTGGCATTGGTCAAGGTTATTTGCTCACTACCCCACTACAATTAGCACAAGCAACGGCTATTTTATCTATGCGTGGTAGGGGACATAAACCGCATTTAGTACATGATGATACTAATAATACAGCACTTGAGCCTATTATTATCAAACCTCAACACTGGGATAGCGTTATTAATGGCATGATTCACGTCATGCACGCACCCAATGGTACAGGAAAACGAGGGGGGGCACTGGTTCACACACAAATGGCAGGCAAAACAGGAACAGCGCAAGTGGTTGGTATTGCACGTGATGCCGAATATGATGCCAGCTCGTTACCCGAAGAACAACGAGATCATGCCTTATTTATTGGATTTGCGCCTGCTAAAGACCCAACAATTGCCGTTGCTGTGATGGTCGAAAATGGGGGATCTGGTGGTGGCACTGCCTCACCACTAGGAGGACTTGTTACTGATTTTTGGTTACGAAAAATAGGCGCGACACAATAAATGCATACTCCTTTTTTCTTAAACTCAACACATCGATGGCAATGGCATTTTTACCTCGATTTTTGGCTACTATTGGGCATCGTTGCACTGGCAACACTAGGAAGTTTGGTGGTGTATAGTGCCGCTGATGGTGATGCGTCATTTATCGAAGCGCATTGGATTAAGTTGGCGTTAGCAAGCTTACTCATGATATTAGCAGCACAATGTCCACAACGCTGGTATAGCAATCTAGCATTATTGGTTTATCTTGTTGGCTTAGTCTTATTGGTCGCTGTCATGTTTTTTGGTGAAATCAGTAAAGGGGCGCAACGCTGGCTCGATTTAGGTGCATTTCGCTTTCAACCCTCAGAAATAATGAAACTAGCGATGCCAGCTGCATTAGCATGGTTATTTTCTCAAAGCCATCTCCCCCCCAAATGGTACATACTGCTATTAGCTGGCGTTATGCTCGCGCTTCCTGTGGCATTGGTCGCCAAGCAGCCCGACTTAGGCACAGCGATTTTAATTGTTGCATCGAGTGGGATGGTTATTTTCTTTGCTGGATTAGCATGGCGTATTATTAGTGCTATGTTACTTAGTATCGCGATAGCAGCACCGATTGCATGGAATTATTTGCATGACTATCAGCAAAAACGCGTTTTAACCTTTTTAAATCCTGAAAATGACCCTTTAGGTGCTGGGTATCATATTATTCAATCGAAAATAGCGATTGGTTCTGGCGGATTAGAAGGTAAAGGGTGGCGTAATGGCAGTCAAACTCAACTCGATTTTTTACCCGAAAGTCATACCGACTTTATTTTCTCTGTACTCGCTGAAGAATGGGGATTGATTGGGGTATCCGCGCTGTTAATACTCTATCTTTTTGTTATTGCACGCGGGTTTTATATTGCTTGGCAAGCCAGAGATTCTTTTGGTCGCTTAATGGCTGGTGCGATCACGATGAGTTTTGTTATCTATATTTTTATTAACATTGGGATGGTATCAGGATTACTTCCTGTTGTAGGAGTACCTTTGCCGCTCATTAGTTATGGCGGCACGTCTTTGGTAACACTCATGCTTGGCTTTGGTATCTTGATGTCTATTCATGCTGAACATAAGCGCAACCCAAAGCGAAGCATGTAGCTACGAATTGTTTCCTCACAAGGAAATTACCTGAACTAGGCAGTGAAATAAATAATTATCTAAACTATTTCCCTGTTCATCCATCAGTTTCCAATACGATATTACACACCCTGGTATTGAAGGTGCTGTAAAGGTGACACTAATTGAAACGGTCTCACCTACTGCTGTATTGGGAACAGGCACACTTAGCTGCTTAGGGTTAAG
>CAMCGI010000211.1 GCA_945874205.1 Francisella tularensis subsp. holarctica | reverse complement strand
GCAAGCGAGCACGAGTTAAATTCGCACCCTGCAATTGAACATTATTCAAATCTATCCCGATTAGGTTAAGCTCACTTGCATCAAACCCTGCTAAATTAAAATCTTTAGCATTAAAGTGCTGGTGATAAAATAAAATTGGATTTTCCCGTAGTACGGCATGAACGGCTTTTTCGGCGGCGGTTAAGCTAGGTTTTTCTGGTTCATTTTCCCACTCATGGCCATTATCAATCCATGTTTCATAGTCTTTAACCCATGCAACCCACTTAGATCGTCCTGCATTGACAATAGCACGCAAGGTTTCCAAAGTCGAACGCTGATAGAGGTTAGCATGATGATCTTTTAAAAAAGGCGCGAGCTGATAAATACCCGCCACTTGAATCATTGGGGCATTGGGCGTTGTGTCTTTCGTTCCAACTTCTGCTGGCTCTTTCGTATCGAGTTTAGCTTCCGTAGTTGCCCATTCAACCAGTTGTTTGTGTTCGCTAAAAACAACATCACGGTACGATGTTTCTCGTTCTTTATAACTGTTTAAATCTCGGTAAAACCAAAGCAATAAAGCGGGGACAGCGGCAAATAAAGCCACCACTACCGTCGCAAAACCTCTGGGGTCTTGATCCATCGCCAACCAAGCTTTTAGTGCTGTAAGGAAGTTTCCATTATAATATGGGTTTCCATTACAAAACCAAAACAATGCAAAAACAACAATATAAAAACCAACTGACGTTGACACTAAAATGAAAAAACGACTGAGGGGTTTATAAGGTTTGTACCACTTTTCAGCAGTATCACCAATCGCTGGATGCAATTTTTTTTCCTGTCCTTCACGGTATTTTTCAGCTAAGGATTTTAACTGTGCCAATAGCTTTTTTTGCTCCGCTAAATCGGAAGTTTGGTTGATTTGTGTGGATACGTGGTTGATTTTTTCTAAAGTATGTAATCGAAAATAGTGAATATTAGATTTTATAGATAAAAAAAACCCGTGTTTTATGAGCATTTCAATAATATATGCGACTAACAATAATGCAACCATTAGAAGAAATACCGACCATAGAGAACTCAACATATCGATTTGTCCTATTAAAATAAAACTTGCTTTACTGCAGTTCTAAATGGCTCTTTTTCTGAACTTTGTTTTATCAGCGCGTACTGACAATCAAACTGAACATCAGAGATCGTGCCAATAAGTGCATTTAATGCCGACAACCGTGCTTTATATCTACTAATCTGAGCTTCTCTGTCGTTCTTTAGACTACTCTTATTCAAGTTCAAAGCCTTAATGGTATGCTTACCCTTGAGATAAAACTTGATGAGATTTGAACGTCTCACCCTAACTTTTCCTGAACTAACAAACTGCAAGCTCACTTCTGGATCATCCACATCTGGCTTTATCAACAGTCGGTAATTGGGCAACCTTTTAGAACCGCCAAGTAAAACTGCGTTTTTGTAATGCCCACAATGACTATTGGAAGGACAACAGCCAAACAAATTATTCCAATCAAAGGTTAAATGTTTATACTGCTGATCGCCTTTGTCGAAAAAGTGCTCAATATGCCCTGTTTTATCTCCACGAGAAATTTTTGTTTCACAGTAAGCACATAAGCCATCTTGAAATGCATGAAACTGCTTCCATAAAAAACCTTTGCAAGTCTCTGGTGGTTTATCACCCCATTTATGAGTATTGTGTGAGCATTTTGACAAACAAGCAGGCGTTTGAGCTTTAGTACGATCTAATTTTCTCATCCAACAACACCCAATCGTTGTTTCATTTCATGGATTTTTATCAAATTTAAGCAATCAAGGACAACGGGATGGTCTTTAGAAGTATCTTTACCACGAAAATGAGGAATTATTTTACGATCTAATAACTGTTGTGCTTCTCCCAACTTTCCATTCGATACTAATACCGAAAAATCGTCTATCCATTTTGCTTCCTTCGTATTAGGCGTTGCAATAGTACCCATAATTTGCTCAAGAATATCCTTGCTTACCACTCCCTTCGTTTGAAACTGAGGCGTTTCCAAAATATCTTCACCACGCTCATTGGTTGTAAATTTACGAATACAAGTTTTATCAACAGTACTCAACACCTGCGGACTATGCGTCGTGACAATAAACTGAATATTGGGGAAGGATTTTGGTAAATTGAGCAAAACACTCTGCTGCCATTTCGGATGCAAGTGAAGTTCTATTTCATCAATTAAAACAATTCCCTGACCTTCTAGTGGATTGTCTAATTTAGGATTTAACAAAATAAGACGGCGAGCGATGTCACCAAATAAAGTGGTTACAGCTTTTTGTCCAGCAGATAGTTGTTCAAAACAAACATCTGAACCATTTTCTGTCTTAAACCAAATAACCTCTTCACCAGTAGATGCATCTAAATAAATTTGCGCCATATTCAAAGAAGAACAAATAACAGCATCAACGCTAGTTAAATGAAGTTTAGATGACGATACACCAGAGCTAACCTTGCGTTGCAATCGAATATACCAAGCCATAAAGTAACCAAAGGCTTTGGGATCATCAAAAGCTTCACGATAGCCATCAAATCTATCTTCTTTTCTTGTGTACTCCACTACCTCATGACAATTTCTTTTATCTGAGTAATGAGCAAAGCATGGAAGATTCGTTTCATGAGAACGATCCACTGACAACCATAGCCGTCCAAGGCGTTTTATATCTTCAAGAAACGATGGATATTTCCCTGTTTTAGCAATAGATAATTTCGCGTCTAAAGACTTCAGCTCCAATCCATAACCAAACACCGTTTTAACATCAGTAAACGCTTTATCTCGGGCATTATTCACATCAGATCGAGACAACTCTTTTCCATTTGAACCCTTCAATACTTCATTTGCAATATTGCTTAAGGTTTTTGATATCGCATCTAAAATACTGGTTTTCCCTGAACCATTATCACCAATAAACACCGTCAAACGAGGGTGTAAGTTAACTTCCAAATGTTCAAATCGACGAAAATTAGACAACTCTAACTTTTCTAAACGAAATCTATGCTCTTGATCTTGTACATAATCAAAACATCGCGCCAAGTATTGCTCTGCAATAGCATCATCTTTAGCGACATACCTACCATCTCGATAATACTCAAACAATTGACACGCCGATAAAACTTCACCTTTTTTGGCGTTTTGTTCTAACTTTTCAATGCTTTTAGGCTCTTTTTGTAGACTCATGGCTGTTTATCCTTAATAAGATTCTGTATAACTTCGGACGAGTACTTGGTAGATAATCGCCTATGCAGACTAGGGTCAAGATAATAGGCAAAAGCAACTAAGCCACGGAGTTTTTCGATCTGCTTTTGATTGAGCTGATTAAGCGTAAACTGATGTACTAAATGGAATAAATAGCGCTTTTTCTCTCGCCCGATAGAAAGC
>CAMCGI010000210.1 GCA_945874205.1 Francisella tularensis subsp. holarctica | reverse complement strand
TGCTGCATTATTCATGCGCAACACCATTTCCAGAGTAGGCAATAATTCTTCTTTGGTTAGGGGGTCTGTAGTTTGCAGGGTTACTTTGCCAGTCACTTTCGGGCTTAAGACATAGCTTTCACCGAGAATGTCACTTAACACTACTTTTGCTACTTCGCCAAGATCTGCTTCATCAAAATTCAGGCTGTAGGACCCTTTTCCGGAAGGACTCGTTTTCTTTGTTTTGGAGCTGCTATTGGCCACATAACGGTTAGTTCCAGGATATAACTCACTGGTTTGTTTAGTTTTCTCGGGTTGCTCTTGTACTGGCGCAATCACTCCCTCGGCTTTCTTTACTGGGGGTAAGGCTACTCTGGAGTTGATGTTATTCCCCATTAGCTCGCAACTGCCCAGCGTTAAGCCTATAACCAGTAAACACAAGGCTTGTATTAATTTTTTAAAATTATTCATCGGTATTCTCAGGCTCGCTTTCTGCAGGTGTTTCGTTTTCTTGAGGTTCTGTGGTGTCGGGTGTATTTAAATCAGTAGTTTTCTTGGAAGAATCTTTCGGTTTTATTTTTCTCAGCAGCAACTCTTTTTCTTGGACGCCCTGTTTTAATAGTGCTTTGTCTTGATAAATCTCAACTATTTTCCAGCCATCAAGCTCTGCACCTATACTAATCTTTCGATAATTGTCTTTTGCCACTTTGGTTTTAGAACGGCTAAACAAGGCAGATAAGCCATTAGCGGTTGTATAAACGCCATTTAATTCCCAATCGAATACAAGCGGCACGAGAGCATTCTGAATGGCTTCAGGGCTGGGTTCATCAACCGGTTTTCTCCCTTTTATAAATAACGGTCTGGCAACTAAATCAACATAACTTTCTTCTGGTTGCTCGTTGAGTTTTATATGGGGCATTTCTTCAGGCGATATTTTTGTGTTTGTAGGGGTTAAAGATGCCAATATTGTTTTTTCTACCCAAGATGCGTAAAGCCATTCACACATAATAACCAAGATACAGGCTATACAAATCAAACCTAAGCCAGTTATGAGTTTATTATTCATTATGTTGGTTTTCTCATAAAACTAACGGCTTGAAAATTAATATTCAACTCATTACTTGACTCAATCTGGCGGGTCATTCTGTTTCTTGTTCCGCGCATAGGTCTTATATCAATTTGATCAATAATGATTAAGGGCTCGGATGTCTCTATTTTGTATAGCACGGCTCTTAATTCTTCACTAGTGCCAGTCATTCTGACTCTAACAGTAATTTTATTAAAATTATCATCACTACTTACCGGTAACGCTTGGGTGCTACTCAATTGGCCACCGGCATCAACAATTGCTTTTTTTATAAACTCCTGCATTTCAGCTGAGGCCAAGGCATCTGTCTCTTGGCTATTAAAATAGCCTTGAGATATATGTGCATTCGTTATATCAGCCATATTTGCAGTTACCGCTTCCTTGTTGGTTAAAATACGCTCGTATTGTTGCAACTTGACAACAAGATTATTTTTTACTTCACTGAGTTCCATTTTCTTAGTTATTAAAGGCATAATAAGGATTAAAAAAATCACTATCACAACGACAATTAACACACTTAAGGCGAGCCAACGTTGTTGTAATTCAGGTGTAAATAGATCTATTTTTTTATTTTTGATCACTGGTAGTGCCTTTTTCTTTAGCAACATCAACAGTAATCTGAAACCGTTCGAGTTTACTGATGCTATCTTGTGTTAACGGTGAAGCAAAACGGGCATTAACAAACAATTCAGACTCTTCCAGAAGGGCTATGAGCGTTGACGCAGTTGTTGACTCACCTTGTATTTGCAAATGACCATCAGAATATTGCGCATAACTTAACCAAGTATCATCTTTAATTAAGGTGCTTAAGGTAGTTAGCATAAGAAGTACACCAGGTGTTGCATTCTTTTCTTTAATTAATAGATTAGTTTCATCTATAACAGCATCAATGGAAGATTGCATCACTTTAACTTTTTTGGCATCTTTTTCTAATGATGTGGCTTTTAAGCGTAATCTCTCAACTGTTTGATATTCAAACCAGACAGGCATGGCAATGACAGATAGTAATAACAAGCAACATAAGGATATCAGGCCATAATGAATTAATTGTGGCAATCTTGCAGTTTTTTGTCTTAACTTTTCAGGTAATAAATTGTAATTATAGTCAGTATTTTCAATATTATTGGGCAAACCCTCATAATCAACAAATAAGGGTGAGATTCCCAATGCTTTGACATCCTCATAAAGTCCGTCAAGCAGTTCTTTGGTGGTTAATACTATCATGACACTAAGTTGGCCGGGTTCATTGATTGCAGGTAACAGCTTGACGGCAAAATAAACCTGGGCTGCTTTAAATGGGGTGTAGCGATCAAGTTCATACGCGACAACTTGGTTAAGGTTTTCTTTTGCGGCGACGGGTAAACTCAGTATCTTTTGGATGGCATCTTGGCCAGATAATCTAAGTATCACTGGAACTTTGACTAAACGCTCATCTTTGTCATAAAGGCTTTGAATGTTAAACGTCTTTGCTTCTCGGTCAAGGGTTACTAAATGTTCAATTAGCTCGTTATAGTGGTATGTGAGTATGAGTTGATTACCTTTAGGGCTAATGACAATAATGCCTTGTTGTTCATTTAGCAGGTGCTTGATTTTTTCAGGCAACAGGAAGTTGAGCTCTTTTTTCCACCAACGGAAGAACTGCTTAAAGTTAAGATCAATTGTTGAGTTCAGGTTCAGCATATTGTTTTACGACTAGTTCACTCATTGCAGCAGTAAATAACGATTTATTATTGGCTGTTACGTGTTGCCACTTCAATATCTGAAATGGGGTTTTTCGACCGTTATCCGATTTTTTTATGACCACACTGAGCGAGGCTCTTGAGCCATCATCTATCAGTGCCTCAGAAACGAGGGTAAGTATATTATTAGCGCCTGCTGAGTTATTCTGTCCTGTGTTTACTGGAAATGGTGGAGCAGGTAAATTATTTTTAGCGTTTTCCAGTCTCATGACAATATAAGAATCTATTAATCCTACATCCAACCCAGATATTACTTGTAAAACTTCTCTGCTTGCAATTGGCAGTGAAACTCGAGGTTGCCTTGAATAAACAGTCACCAAGGGCTCAATCCAAGACAGCACGGACTTGTCCATGCCCAATACGAACTGTAGTTCTTCAATTGATTCAAAAGGCTTGTTGCTAGGTTGATAGTTAAGCCCTGCTTCTTGATATTCTTCTTTTTCAGCACCATCAATGTGCACGAGTTCGTCGGCATCACGCCAGTCAAGAATGGCATTAACCAATTTGCTTTGTTTATCTGTATCAATAGGTGCAAAAGTCATCAGACTTTGTAATACAGTTTGATTTGCTTTATTAATGTCTATTTTGCCAGCTTCAGAAAACAATCGTATTCGTATAGTGGCATCGGTTGTATTTATTTCGTAAATATTACCATCAGCGCGCCAGACTTT
>CAMCGI010000209.1 GCA_945874205.1 Francisella tularensis subsp. holarctica | reverse complement strand
TTGGCACTGCTTATACCATGAGTGCACCAGCAGGTCGTAATGCATTTATTAGTCCGCTTACAACATTAGTGCATCATGAAATGATGTCAACTAATGCCACTGAAAGCACAGCTGAAACGAAAGTAAAAACAGATATCAAACTTAAAGTTAGTGCGTTCGATAACTACATGACACAGACAGCGAGTGCTGACTATGTTGCTGCTCATACAGCAGCTCAGGTTGTTGTGAAATCAATGCAAGCCAACCTTGCAACCTTAGGAAGTGATGCGGTTACAGATATTAATGCGACACGTAAAGCTTTGGTGACCATCGCTAAACGTGCAGTTTCTGCCGAAGCAAGTACAACAGCAGGTGTTGTAACAACGATAACAGCAGGCGTTGAGGATAAAGCAACTTTGTTGGCGGCTATTGCTGCGAAAAAAGTAGATCAAGCCGCAGCAACACAAGATATTTCGATTGCCTTTGATTTGGTAAATGGCACAATGCCTGTTCGTTGTGGTGAATCTATTTCATTAGCGAATATAACTTATGATCATTCAACTAATAAAGCGATTAGCCCAGAAGTTGGTCAACAAACAATGGGGCAGTTAATTGATACGCGCTTTTATATTTCTAACGTGATGCTTATTGATGCCGCTGGAAATAAAACTCCTATGGTCTTAACCGAAAATGAAAATCAATCTAAAGGCGTGTCTCTATTAGATTTTGGTTACAATACAGCGTCTAGCGGCGTAACTTGTAGCACCTCTATTTATACCTCTTTAATTGGTAAAGTAAAGCCCGGTACTTATACGGGTGTAGAGATGACATTAGGTGTGCCAATTCGCTCTGCTGATATGGCTACTTCTCTCAATCATTCAAACTTATCTGATACCACAAATACACCTTTGCCGCTGCAAAGCACAGGTCTAGGCTGGAGTTGGCAAAGTGGACGTAAATTTACAAAAATCGAATTTTTACCAGTTACAGATATTACATATGGCTCTGGTACAAAAAAAGTAGCATACTGGCCCGTCCATTTAGGTTCTACTGGATGTTCTGGTGATCCTGTTAAAGGTAGCGAAACCACTTGTACCAATCCTAATCGCGTAGGGATTGAGTTGAATTCGTTTAATGCATCAACGCAAAAAGTTGCGTTAGATGTCGCAGCATTGTTTGCAAAATCAGATGTTACTTACGAAAGCACAGGCGCGCCACCCGGATGTATGTCTAGTGCAAATGATGCTGAATGCCCAGCTATTTTTAGTCAGTTAGGGCTTAACTTTGCAACGGGTCTAACATCTGTTGACAGCACGACAGGCAAAGGTACACAACAAGTCTTTAAAGTCATGTCAAAATAACAGCGATGATTACATTCTTTCGCAATAAAAAAGCCGCCCTCATTGGGGTGGCTTTTTCCGTTTTTACTGCTTGGCTTGTTTGGAGTCAAGTGCTATCTGTTTCCAATCAAAGTTGGCAATGGCAATTGCCACAAGACTTTCCTGAGCCGTTTGTACCAGCTGATAACCCGATGTCAGAGGCTAAATTTCAGTTGGGCCGTCATTTGTTTTACGATAAACGCCTATCTGGTAATGGCACACAAGCCTGTGCTTCCTGTCATTTTCAGCATCTCGCTTTTACCGATGGTAATGCCGTGTCTCAAGGTAGTACGGGTGAGCATACTGGTCGTGGCGCGATGAGTATTGTCAATGTCGCCTATTATCCGACGCTGACTTGGGCAAATCCTTCCTTGGGGTTATTAGAGCAACAAGCCTTAGTCCCCATGTTTGTCGATAATATTGGCGTTGAGCTTGGTATTAACGATCAGAATAAAGCAGAAGTGTTAGCTCGATTTACTGATAATGCCGACTATCAAGCCATGTTTAAAGCCGCTTTTCCTGATGCGAAGGTGATTGACTTTAGCGTCATCGTCAAAGCAATTGCAGCCTTTGAGCGCGGTATGATTTCTGCAGACTCTAAATTCGATAGAGCAGAGCATGGTGAAGCGCAATTGACTGAGCTAGAACAAAACGGAAAAGCCCTATTTTATGGCAAAGCGCAATGTGCACAGTGCCATAGTGGTTTCAACTTTAGTGATCAAACTTTCTCAAAACTCACGGATAAAGTCGAAAAACCTTTTCATAATAACGCCCTATATAATCTCGATGGTAAAGGTAGTTATCCTAATGATAATTTTGGCCTAATCGCAGTTTTACCAAACGATGTGCATAATATGGGAAAGTTTCGTGTACCAACACTCAGAAATATTGCATTAACAGCACCTTATATGCACGATGGTTCGATAAAAACACTCGAAGGTGTCGTAGACCATTATGCACGTCAAGGTCGTTTGATAACAGAAGGCGTACATAAAGGCGATGGGCGTTTATCGCCGCTCAAAGATCCATTAATGGATAAAATAGAAATTTCTGAGCAGGATAAAGTGGCGTTAATTGCTTTCTTGAATACATTGACAGATGAGTCGTTAATTCATAATCCTCGATTTAGTGATCCTTTTAGCAAACCAACAGGTGTCAAGTGATGATGCTATTTTTTCGTATTACGACTAGCATGTTATTGGTAATCGGGTTAGCAGCTTGTCAAGGTGGCGGCACAACGATTACAGATACAAGTGCGACAACGCTGTCTACAGCGCACAGTTGGTCATGGTCATTACCGCCAAACTTTCCAACGCCGCCTGTACCAGCAGATAATGCTATGTCTGAAGATAAGTTTCAACTGGGTCGAAATCTTTTTTATGATAAACGTTTGTCTGGTAATGGTAGTTATGCTTGTGAGAGTTGTCACAACCAAAATAAGGCCTTTACCGATGGTAAAGCACTTTCGGTGGGGTCAACAGGACAAACCTTAAATCGAAATGCCCCTTCTCTGATTAACAGTGCTTATCATGCTACCTATACATGGGTAAATCCAACGCTTACAAATTTAGAGACTCAAATGGCTACGCCACTTTTTGCCACTGAAATTGTTGAGATGGGTGTTGATGACAGCAATAAGTCGATTATCTTGCAACGATTTAAAGATGTTCCTGCATATATTCAACTGTTTAAGTCAGCTTTTCCAGATGAAACGGATCCCATTAATTTCGATAACATCATCAAAGCCATTGCAGCTTTCGAGCGTGGGTTGCTTACGGGTAACAGCAAGTATGAGCTTTATCAGAAAAATCAGGCAACATTAACGGATGCAGAAGAGCGTGGTAGAGTGTTATTTAACGGTGAAAAGGCAGAGTGCTTTCATTGTCATGGTAGTTTTAATTTTAATGATCAGGTTAATTTTTTAGGTAAACGCGCAGAGGAAAACCTGTTTCATAATACGGGGTTATACAATATTGGTGGTAATGGTACCTTTCCACTTAATAACCAAGGTCTGATTAAGTTTTCTGGTAAAACATCGGATATGGGATTATTCCGCGCTCAAAGCTTGTGGAATGTTGGTGTGACAGCGCCTTATATGCACGATGGCAGTATTGCGACCCTTGAAG
>CAMCGI010000208.1 GCA_945874205.1 Francisella tularensis subsp. holarctica | reverse complement strand
ATGGCGTAGGGGTCGATATGTGGGTCAACCTTACTTGGGGTGTCAATCTCACTCGAGTCTAAAACAATAAATCCCTCAGGCACACGATTGCGCATAAATACCGTACCGCGTACATCGGTCATGTCTTTAGGATGCTCACCCTTAGCAATCCGATGCGCAATGTCAATCAAAGCGCGCTCAGCATTACCATAAAGCAAAATATCAGCCTTGCTGTCCATAATTACCGAACGTCGCACCTTATCCGACCAATAGTCATAATGGGCAATACGACGCAAACTGCCTTCGATACCACCGATAATAATCGGCACATCTTTGAATGCTTCACGACAGCGTTGTGAGTAGACAGTTACAGCTCGGTCAGGACGTTTACCGTGTTCTTCGTTGGGTGTATAAGCATCGTTATGACGCAAGCGACGGTCAGAAGTGTAATGGTTAACCATCGAATCCATATTGCCCGCAGTCACGCCAAAAAACAGATTCGGCTTGCCTAATACTTTGAAAGCATCTGCAGACTGCCAATCAGGCTGCGCAATAATCCCAACCCGAAACCCTTGTGCCTCTAACACACGACCAATCACTGCCATACCAAAACTCGGATGATCAACGTAAGCATCACCCGTGACCAGAATAATATCGCAACTATCCCAACCTAGCTCGTCCATCTCGCTACGCGACATCGGTAAAAAAGGTGCAATACCAAAGCGTTGTGCCCAGTATTTACGGTAAGAAAAAATATTTTTAGCGTCGAACATAGCTATCCTTTTATGTCGCCCATTATTTTGTTGTCATCTGTATTCGTATTCTGTATGCACTTGGGGTATTATGATACTTGATGCAAATCAATTTTTGAAAAAATAACAAGGAACTCTACTCATGAAACGAATGATACCCGCATTGTTTGCACTTAGCATCGGTTTTACACCAATTTGCTCGGCCGATTACGTCCAACCCAATATCCAACACGACCCATTTATGCATCAACGTGTTGCTTATCAAATGAATACAGGCGATGATCAAGAGCAACTGCAAATCATCAAATACGCCAACAACCATATACAAACCATTGGCAGAGAGCAGATTGAGCTGCAGGTGGTTGTCTTTGGTGCTGGTATGAGTTTGCTGCAATCAAATGATGAAAAGCTAAACAAAGCGGTAGATGATTTGCGTGCTAAAGGCGTTAAAATTGCTATTTGCAACAATACATTGCGCAACAAAAACATTGACTGGCATAGCTTGCACGGCGTAAAAGAAGCGGATATTGTCCCTGGTGGTGTTGCCGAACTTGCCTTTTTACAACAACGCGGTTTTGCTTATATTCGCCCCTAAATAGACGCAGTCACAAATCCAATTTTTGTTAGTCCTGCTTGTTTTAACAACGATAAAACTTCAGTTAAGCGTTGATAATCGGTTGTTTTATCGGCTGATAAGTGTACGGGTTGTTTTTCTTCTTTTGCACCTTCTCGTTTCATCCGTATTAAGGCTTCATCATCTGTCACAGCCTCTTTATTCCAAAAAAGCGCACCTTTATCGTTAATTGATAAGCTAATTGCATCGGGTTGCGCTTGTAAAGACTCAGCATTGGCTTTGGGTAAGTCAACTTTTAATGCCTTTGTCATTAATGGTGCGGTAATGATAAAAATAATCAGCAATACCAGCATGACATCGACCAAGGGCGTAGTATTAATTTCTGCCATCGGGCGGTTATTACCGCCCTCTAATCCACCAAATGACATATCAGTTACCCCTTGCGCATATTGCTAACAAAATACAGGTGTAAATCATGTGCAAAGCCGTCTAAATCTGCTGCAATCAGACGCAACTGACGATTGAACGCGTTATAAGCTAAAACAGCGGGAATCGCGACAAACAACCCTAGTGCAGTCATTATTAACGCTTCACCAACAGGACCTGCAATTTGGTCAAGCGCCACTTGTTGACTACTGCTAATGGTCATCAGCGCATGATAAATCCCCCAAACCGTGCCAAAAAGCCCGACAAAAGGTGCTGTTGAGCCAACAGAAGCAAGCAGCGTTTGCCCTGATTCAAGCTGACTATTCGCTTTACTTAATGCGCCACGCAAGGCTTGCACCATTAATTCACTGGCAGGCAAGGCGTCGGCAAGATGATGAGTGTTTGTTGTTTGTTGTTTCACCCAATCACTACCTTTTTCGCCCGCTTGTGCCAGAAGCGCAAATGCAGGTATCGCAGAAAGCAGTTTCATAGCCTGTTGCCAGTCAGTTGCTTGCCAAAACGCCAAGGTTACTGAAGCAGCACGCAAGCGCAATTGTGATAATTGCCAACTTTTGAATAAAATGATCGTCCAACTGAGTACTGACATGACAACCAACACCCAAAAAACAGCATGGGTCACGGCATCGCTCGATGCCCAAAATGATGCAAACTGTGTATTCATGATTCATCCTCTAATATAAATTTAACAGGCACTTCGACCCATGATGTAATGGCAGTATCGCCTTGTTTCGCAGGCTTAAATTTCCATGTTTTGACCGATAATATGGCAGCTTCGTCTAAACGCTCAAAACCAGAGCTTTTTGCTAAAGCGATATTAAGCACGTTACCGTCAGCTGAAATTTGTACTTTTAATCTTACTTCACCTTGCTCACTCATGCGTTTGGAAATACGAGGATAATTCGGTTTAGGATTATTGAGATAATCAGCTTGTGCCTGCACGATTGGTTGTGTTGCTTGCGTTGGCATAATGACGGCTGGTTTATTGTTGTCCGTTACCGCTTCGCTTACAGGCTGTGGTTGCACAATAACAGGTTCTTTTTTAACACTTGGCTTAATTAACTTTACTACTGGCTTAGGCACAACAAGTTTTGGTGGTGGCGCAACTTCTTTGCTTACGACAGGCTCAGGCACTACTATAGGAGGCTGTATTACAACGCGTGACGGTGACTGAATCGGTGGTGGCGCATCTAGCCATTCAATAGAAACGAGCGTAATAGGCTTGGTTGGTTCTGGTTGCACCAGATCCAACAGCCATTTTGCCAACACAACATGGATGAGTATGGCGAACAGCATCGCAAGCAAAAGCCCGACACGGTTGTCCATTTTTAGATTCAAAAGTGCGCAACCTTCATAATAGTTCTCATTACTTGATTCCTGCCAAGATCACTGATCATTTTTATAGACATTAACAAGAATTATTAACATTTACGCCCTATTTTCTATACTTTTATTGGTGCACCGTAAAAACTCACCGTTCCATTAAACCTATCCAAACTTATACATAGTTAAGTTTAGTGTTAACTTCCTGCTTCACAGGGGCTGGTTTCGTTTTGTTCTTGCGAATAGAACCAGAGCCTTCCCCTCCACAGCTACCGTATGCACACATCTTTTTTATGCTCGTAAAACCATTTTTGCCATCATCCAACCTCGCTGAATGTTGGCAAAATCCTTTAGTCCGTTGAGCATTGTGATTGGTCCTGGTTTACGTTCACTTTTATAGCCTTTCCAACCGCCT
>CAMCGI010000207.1 GCA_945874205.1 Francisella tularensis subsp. holarctica | reverse complement strand
GAAATTAAGTGGAAGGAGTATATGGCGACTCACTTAGTGCCAGAGGAAGAAGTGCTTGCTAAGAAGATTGAGCCTGAATTAATGAAAGTGACAGTAGCACTTAAGGCAGGATTGTCGTATTTAGAAGTGGGTAATTACGAAAAAGCTGCTTTTTCTGGTACGGAAAGTTTCGAGAAAGCCTATGGTGCAGTACCTCTTATGCTCGATGAGTTAAATCATATGCAGTTAGACATTGCACAGGCAGAATATGATAAGGCGGTGGCAGCATACAATCACTCTTTAATACTTAATAATTCGTTAATTATAATTGGATTGCTTGGCTTAATTTCCTTAGCTTACAGTTTGTTGCGTGCGGTCTTGGTACCCATGCGTGAGTTGATTTCTGTAGCACAAGCGGCAGGTCAGGGGCGTTTCGATGGACGTGTGGCAACGGTTAATAACGACGAGGTGGGCGAAGCGTCACGTGCGTTTAATTGTTTGATGGGGTCGTTGCAGTCTGCTGTTAAAGAAGTCAATACCGTGATGGGTGCTGTGGCACAAGGCGATTTTGCCAAGCGTGTCACGACAGAGTTACCAGGTGAACTAGGCGAGCTAAAAAATGGTGTGAATGCCAGTGCTCAAAGTGTTGCTTTTACCATGGACGAATTAAGCAAAGTAATGGCTGGATTAAGCGCTGGTAATTTCGCTGTGCGTATGGACAATCGGGTTGCGCCTGCTTTTCGCTCGCAAGTCGACGGTGCAATGGGGAGTCTGCAACATATTGTGAGCGATATTAATATGGTGATGGAGCAGGTCGCCAAGGGTGAGTTAACTGCTCAGGTAAGTTCTCAAGCCAATGGTGCTTTAGCACAACTGAAAGATAATGTTAATACAACTGTTGCGGGGTTAGCGTCGATTCTGGGTGATGTGACTAATACGGTTAATGCACAAGCACAGGGTGATTTGACTGCACGCGTAACTGTTCAAGCTAGTGGTAATTTTAATAGTTTAAAAGAGTCGGTGAATATTAGTGCAACACAAATGGAAAAAGCCGTATCAGCCGCCATTTTTGCGGCACATAGTGTGACACAAACGAGTGATGAAGTGGCGCAAGGGAGTATGGATTTATCGAGTCGTACACAGGAGCAAGCTGCAAGTTTAGAAGAAACGACCTCAGCGATGGAGCAAACACTTTCCTCTGTTAACACCACGCGCTCTGGTATTGCGCAGGCAGAAAAAATTTCGCATGATCAACAGATGAGTCGTGAACAAAGTCAGCGCATTATGCTCAAAACTATCGAAGCGATGCAAGGTATTACTCATTCGAGCGAGCAAATTGGCAATATTGTTACCCTTATCGATAGTATTGCTTTTCAAACAAACTTATTAGCCCTTAACGCTGCAGTAGAAGCTGCGCGTGCTGGTGAGCATGGTCGTGGGTTCGCGGTGGTTGCGAGCGAAGTGCGTGCTTTAGCTGGTAAGTCTGCAGATGCAGCTAAAGAAATTAAAGCGTTAATTGAAGCGAGTGCTCATCAGGTACGTGAAGGTTCAGCATTAATTCAGCAAGTGTCTTACTCACTCGATAGCATTGGTACTGGTACAGCGCAAATGCAAGCAACGGTTGCTGAAATTTCTCGTGCGGCTAGCGAGCAAGTAAAAGCGATTGAACAAGTTAACGCCTCACTAAGTATGATCGATAGTGCCACACAACAAAATGCAGCATTGGTAGAGGAAACCTCGGCAGCAGCAGGTGGTATGCAGCATCAAGCAAATGCGTTAACACAGTTAATGCAGCGCTTTAAGGTGGCATAATAAAAGCAGTATTTTTTCGTTAGTATCCAAAAAGTTTAATTATTAAAAAAGGAGTATTATTAACCTGAGTTTGACATAAAAAAGGTGTACCTTATTCGTTCAATGGTTGACAAGTTTGTTTTGGTTTACTTAATTGTCAATTGTTTTGCAGAATAGGTACACCTTTTTTATGTCAAACTCAGGTTAATCGTGTGCGTGAAGCACTAATAGCCGCTTGCCTACTTCTCGACGAAGTGAGGCATCGCCTAAAAAGTTCATTCCTTCTGTAATAATTCGCATAACTTCTTCGATACTAACATCTGGATAAAGCAATATTACCAGGATATAGTGAGAAACCGTATGAGCAGGAAAGTCACGATAACGCTGATGACTAGAAAGTGCATAGTCAATAATTGATGGCGGTATAAGGCGTGCTAACAAACCACACTTAGATAGTCAGATAGCCTAATATTGTTGTTCAATGATGTTTTTTTTCTTGCTATTTTTCACAATATAAATAGAATAGAAATCTTAAAACTAACCGAGAATAACACCATGTTTTGTAAAACATATAAAGCGAATATCGCGCAATTAAAAGCGATGGTACAACAGCAAAAATCTCAGCTAGCTGCTATTGATAAATCTATGGCATCTATTTCTTTTGATTTACAAGGAAATGTGCTAACCGCCAACAATAACTTTTTATCTGCTTTAGGCTACACGCTCAATGAAATTCAAGGCAAACATCATCGTATATTTGTCGAATCGAGCTATGCCAATTCATCCGAGTACACACAATTCTGGCGTCGACTCAATGCAGGGGAATTTGTCAGTACGCGCTTTAAGCGCATTGGCAAGGGCGGAAAAATTGTTTGGATCGAAGCCAGTTATAACCCGATTTTAGATGCTTCTGGCAAACCCATTAGTGTCACTAAATTTGCTACAGACATTACCGCGCAAGTTTTAGAAGAACAAAACGCAAAAGGACAGCTTACCGCAATTAATCGCTCAATGGCGGTCATTGAATTTGATTTAAAAGGGAATGTCTTGTTTGCTAATGATAATTTCTTAAAGACATTAGGCTATAGCTCTTCAGATCTATCAGGAAAACATCATCGCATGTTTGTTGACCGTGCCTATGAACAATCTGCCGAATATCAACAATTTTGGCAAAAGCTTGCGCACGGAGAGTTTATTGCTGCCACGTTCAAGCGTATTGGCAAAGGGGGCAAAGTTGTCTGGATTGAGGCTAGTTATAATCCAATTATGGACGACACAGGCAAGCCTTATAAAGTCGTTAAATATGCAACCGATATTGGCTCTAATCCAAACACACAATTATTGCAGGCAGTGATTGCTGACGTGGATAATACTCTAAATACAGTCGCAAAAGGCGATCTAAGTGTAAGAATGAAAGGCGATTATACACAACATAAAGACAGTATGTTCTATGAGTTAATACAGCAGCTTGAAAAAGTCATTGCCGACATGACCAGTAAGCTACAAAACATGGTCATGGAAACAACAAATATTGCACTCACTGTCAGCAATATTTCAACACAAGTATCACAAGGCTCATTTGATTTGTCTGCTCGTGTACAAGAACAAGCCGCAGCACTGGAGCAAACTACTGCCACAATGAATGAAATGACAAGCGCAGTACAAGCCAATACGGCCAATGCACGCAAGGTTGCAGAGCTGACCAATCAGGTTCAAGGTCAA
>CAMCGI010000206.1 GCA_945874205.1 Francisella tularensis subsp. holarctica | reverse complement strand
TATCAATCGCTTTCTCACCTTCCACTCCCATGTAAGTAGGTAACGAATAGCTTTTATCTTCTAACGTTAATATCGCCGGGTTTAGCAGTTTTAAGTTATCACTCATGTCAATATATATAGAAGTTGTAGGTTGAAATTCGTTTTATTTTGTCTGTAAATTGTTGTTTAAGTTTTGATAACTTAACTTACTTGATCCTACAGACTGATAAGTTATCTACTATGATGTCGTAAATCCAATGTGAAAGGATATTCCGTACTCAACTCTTCCATAGGTGGTGCCATAGCTCTTGGGGGAGTTTCATTAGTTTTAACTTTTGCCAATAAAGGCTTATCGAATACCCTACCTTTCAAATTTATTAATGGCGGCCTAATTACTTCTCCTGCAGTATGTCCATAAGCCCAAAATCTTGTCATACGTCGAGTTTCTGCAGCATAATCATTAACTGGAAAGTCGTCATAGCTGCGACCGCCAGGATGGCTTACATGATAAGTACAGCCTCCAACAGACCGTCCATTCCATGTGTCGATTACATCAAATATTAAAGGTGTATGAGGTGCTATGGTTGGATGTAATGCCGACGGAGGCTGCCATGCCCGATATCGAACTCCAGCGACAAACTCTCCTTTTCGACCTGTATTACGCATAGGCAATCTTCGACTATTACACGTTACAACATAACGGCCTTCGGTATATCCAGTTACCGAAACCTGTATGCGTTCTACTGAGGAATCTACATACCTTGCAGTTCCGGTACTACTAACTTCTTCTCCGAGGACATGCCAAGGCTCAATAGCAAAACGTAACTCTAATTCAATGCCATCAATCATGGTATTACCATAACGAGGGAAACGGAATTCAAAAAAAGGTGCTAGCCATTCTAGATCAAAAGCAAATCCAGCTCGTTGTAAGTCTTTGGTAACTTGTTTCATGTCTTCGCGAACATAATGAGGCAACATAAATTTGTCATGTAATTCTGTACCCCAACGAATCAAATTATGCTTATAAGGATCTCGCCAGAACCAGGCAATCAATGATCGCAACAAAACAATTTGTACTAAGGACATTTGCGCATGGGGTGGCATTTCAAAAGATCGCAACTCTAGAATGCCAAGTCTTCCTGTTGAGCTATCAGGTGAATACAGCTTATCAATGCAAAACTCAGAACGGTGTGTGTTACCGGTTATATCAGTTAATAAATGACGCAACAAACGATCAACCAACCAAGGCTCTGGAACATCGCCTTCGGGCATTTGTTGAAAAGCTATTTCCAATTCATAGAGTTTTTCATCTCGACCTTCATCAATTCTTGGTGCCTGGCTGGTAGGGCCTATAAACATACCTGAGAATAAATAGGACAATCCTGGGTGGTGTTGCCAATAGGTGATCAAACTACGCAATAAATCTGGTCGTCGTAAAAGTGGGCTATCAGCGGGCATTTCTGCGCCCATAGTTATATGATTGCCTCCGCCAGTACCAGTGTGACGACCATCTTGCATAAACTTTTCAGTGCCTAATCTAGTTAAGCGAGCTTGTTCGTAAATTAGGGTAGTTTTTTCAACTAACTCCTCCCAGCTTTTAGATGGGTGGATGTTTACCTCTATTACACCAGGATCGGGAGTAACCATTAATCGTTCGATTCGGTAATCCCGAGGGGGCTCGTATCCTTCTAGAACTATAGGTAAAAATAAGCTTTCTGCTGTTGTTTCAATAGTCGTAACCAATTCCAAATAATGTTCCAAGGTAGTCAAAGGTGGCATAAAAATATATAGACGTCCTTCTCGAGCTTCTATACAAATTGCTGTATGCGGAACTTCAACTTCGTTTGTTAAAGCGTCCCCTGATTCTTGTTCTATTATTTCCGGGTGTTCATTGGTTTTTCCTTCAATGTGGCTATATCTTAGTGTTACCTCACCATAATAATCGCCCAACTCGGGCAAATCCCCAAAAAGGCTTTGTGGTTCTTGGCTGTCCAGTTTATCAGGTGCAACCCAAGGCAGGCTCGATAATGGCAAACGCATGCCCATTGGAGAGTTGCCAGGAATGAGAAACATTTTTCGTCGTCGAAAATCCCAAGGACCACTTTTCCAATTGTGTTCTAACCAATTCCATTTAACAGGTAAAGTAAACCCGACTGGCTGATCTAAACCAGCATCCAATAGTTGGCTGAGTGTTTTACGTTCAATGGGGTCTTTTAGATTACTTTTTGATGGGTCAATATTTTCAGGTAAGGTACCTTCTTGCCATAAATAATAAAAACTATCTTCATAAGCTGAAATAATATACTTTGATTTCAGACCTAAACGTTTAGCGAGTTGATAAATAAATTGTTCAGCCTGTTTAACAGTATGGCCGTAATTTTTATTGATATCAGCTAGCAGGGCAGGATCACGCCAAATAGAAATACCATCTTTACGCCAAAAAATACCATATTGCCATCTTGGTAAAGGTTCGCCGGGATACCATTTTCCTTGACCATAATGGAGCATTGCTCCATTTGCGAAGACATCTTTTAATCGAATGGTCAATTGTTGTGCGCTACTTCGTTTGTTTGCACCATCAGCGTGCGTATTCCATTCATCGCTTTCCATGTCATCAACAGAAACAAAAGTTGGTTCGCCCCCCATAGTCAGGCGAACGTCATCGGCCATTAACTGCTTATCAACAGCTTTTCCCAAGGAATTAATTTGATACCATTGCTCTTCGGTATAAGGTTTGGTAACTCTGGGATCTTCATGCAGGCGATCTACTGTGTTACTAAATTGAAATTCTACTTCGCATTTATCCGTGCCGCCCGTCACAGGAGCGGCGCTGGCAGGGTCAGGTGTACACGCCAGAGGGATATGACCTTCACCGGCTAACAAACCAGAGGTTGGATCGAGTCCAATCCATCCGGCACCGGGTATATAAACTTCTGTCCAAGCATGTAAGTCAGTAAAATCTTGTTCAGGACCAGATGGACCATCCAAGGACTTTAGATCAGTGGTTAATTGAACCAGATAGCCTGATACAAATCGTGCTGCTAAACCAAGATGTCGCAATGCCTGTACTAATAACCATGCAGAATCACGACAAGAACCACTACGTATTTTCAAAGTCTCTTCGCAACTTTGTATGCCTACTTCCATCCGTATATTATAGCTGATTGCCTCAAAAGTGGCTCTATTTATATCAACTAAAAAATCATTAATTGGACGTTTACTGCTATTAAATTCTCTTATCCATTGGTTTAATAAAGGACTAATTTCAGATAACTCAAGATAGGGTTGTAATTCTTTAAGAGTTAATAAATCGTATTTAAACGGGTAGTCTTTTGCATAATCTTCTACAAAAAAATCGAAAGGATTAATTACTGTCAAATCAGCAATTATTTCAACTTCAACACTAAGTTGTTCACATTTATCAGGGAACACTACACGTGCAACAATATTGCCAAAAGGGTCTTGTTGCCAATTAATAAAATATTTTTTTGGTTCGATATTTAATGTATAAGCCTTTAT
>CAMCGI010000205.1 GCA_945874205.1 Francisella tularensis subsp. holarctica | reverse complement strand
CAAAATGGTGTTGAAGCGTTCAACAGCCTGCAGATATTCAGCAATATAGTCATGTGGTTCAATTTGGGTAGTGTAAGGGTTGTAAGTCAATCCTAAGCCTGTAATCACCTTTTGTGACAAGGCTGTCCAGTTAACATCAGGATAAGATGCTAGGTGTGCATTATAGTTAGCGGTTGCACCATTGATTTTACCTAGTAAGCGCACATTCGCTAACTGCTGACGCTGACGTGCTAAACGGTAGGTCAATACAGCCCATTCTTTGCCCATTGTTGTTGGTGTTGCTGCTTGACCGTGTGTACGTGCGAGCATCGAAACATCAGCATAGTCCAGTGTTTTCTGAGTCATCGCATCAATGATTTCTTGCATCGTTGGTAGTAGTACTGTGTCGCGTGCATCTTTAAGCATGAGCGCGTAAGACAGGTTATTAATATCTTCGCTGGTGCAAGCAAAGTGGACAAACTCCATTACTTTTGCTAGTTCGGTATTGCTTTGTATGTGGTCTTTAATCGCATATTCAACCGCTTTTACGTCATGGTTAGTCGTTTTTTCGTGGTTTTTGACTGCTTGTGCAATAGTCATATCAAAACCAGAAACTAACTTTTCTAAGTGCGCACGAGCATCAATTGATAATGCAGGTACTTCGGCAATTGCGCGCTCTTCTGATAACGCTAATAACCAAGCCACTTCAACGGCAGTGCGATATTTAATCAAGCCATATTCACTAAAAATGTGACGAAGTGGGACTAAACGTGCGCCATAGCGACCGTCAACAGGAGAAATAGCTGTTAATGCGCTGAGTTCCATGCGAAAACCTATCCTTTTTGCTAAAATCAATTATGATTCTTATTTTACCTGATTCGGGAGCAAAACGCTTATGTTAACCACCTATCGCCAGCACACAGCAGAACGTGCAATTGAAGGCGTACCTCCTTTACCCTTAAACGCAGAGCAGGTTGCGCAGCTTGTCGACTTGTTAAAAAGCCCACCCACAGGCGAAGCCGATTTTTTAATGCACCTATTAGTTGATTGCGTGCCACCAGGGGTTGATCAAGCGGCATATGTTAAAGCTGCCTTTTTAGCCGATGTCGCATCTGGCAAGGTGGCGTGCGAGCTAATCAGTCAAGTTCGTGCAACTGAAATTTTAGGCACGATGATCGGTGGTTACAATGTTGTTCCTTTAATTACTTTATTGGATAACAACATCACAGCAGAAGCAGCTTGTGCAGCGTTAAGCAAAACCTTGTTAATTTATGATGCCTATCATGATGTCATCGAAAAAGCGAAAACCAATGCTTGGGCGCAAAAAGTGGTGCAAGCATGGGCTGACGCGCAATGGTTTACCGATAAATCTGCGTTAGCAGAATCGATTACAGTTACCGTTTTTAAAGTATCTGGCGAAACGAATACCGATGATTTATCACCCGCAACCGAAGCATGGAGTCGTCCCGATATTCCTGTGCACGCCAAAGCCATGTTGCGTGATCGCTTCCCGAACTTACCTGAACTCGTTACCGAATTAAAAGCAAAAGGTCATCCTGTCGCTTATGTGGGTGATGTTGTCGGGACAGGTTCTTCACGTAAATCAGCGATGAACTCGGTGATGTGGTGGTTTGGTGATGATATTGCGCATGTGCCGAATAAGCGTCAAGGTGGTGTGGTGTTGGGTGGCAAGATTGCCCCGATTTTCTTTAACACTGCAGAAGATTCAGGTAGCTTGCCGATTGAATGTGATGTGTCGCAAATGGAAATGGGGGATATCATTACTATTTACCCATTCAAAGGCGAAATTCATAACGATAAGGGCAATGTGATCGCCACTTTTACCTTAACACCAGAAACCTTGTCCGATGAAGTACGAGCAGGCGGACGTGTACCGTTAATTATTGGTCGTGCCTTAACAGAGCGTGCGCGTCGTACCTTAGATTTACCCGCTTCTGACTTGTTTTTGCGCCAATCTGTGCCCAATGATACAGGCAAGGGCTATACCTTAGCGCAAAAAATGGTTGGCAAAGCCTGTGGCTTAGAAGGGGTGCGTGCGGGTCAATATTGCGAACCGCATATGACTACGGTTGGTTCTCAAGATACTACAGGTGCAATGACGCGTGATGAGCTAAAAGAGCTTGCTTGCTTAGGGTTTAGTGCCGATTTGGTGATGCAATCCTTTTGTCATACAGCGGCTTATCCCAAGCCTGTTGACGTAAAGTTACAACACAGCTTGCCTGAGTTTATTACCAGTCGAGGTGGTGTGTCGCTTCGCCCAGGGGATGGGGTGATTCACTCGTGGTTAAATCGTTTGTTATTGCCCGATACGGTGGGCACAGGGGGCGATTCGCATACCCGTTTCCCAATTGGGATTTCTTTCCCAGCGGGTTCTGGTTTAGTTGCCTTTGCTGCGACCTTGGGTGTGATGCCATTGAACATGGCAGAGTCGGTGTTGGTGCGTTTTACAGGTAAGATGCAACCAGGTATTACCCTACGCGATTTGGTCAATGCTATTCCTTATGTTGCCATTCAAAAAGGCTTATTGACGGTCGATAAAAAGGGCAAGAAAAACGTCTTTAATGGTCGTATTTTAGAAATTGAAGGCTTGCCAGACTTAAAGGTAGAGCAGGCGTTTGAGTTATCTGATGCGTCAGCAGAGCGTTCTGCCAATGGCTGTACGGTGGCACTAAGTGAAGATTCCGTTGCTGAGTACTTGCGTAGCAATATCACCCTCATGCGCTGGATGATTGCCAATGGTTACGCTGATGTGCGCACGCTTGAGCGTCGTATCGAAGGTATGGAAGCGTGGCTAGCAAATCCAAGTTTACTTAAATCAGATAAAGATGCTGAATATGCTGAGATCATTGAAATCGATTTGAACACTATTACCGAGCCTTTAGTCGCTTGCCCGAATGATCCTGATGATGTGCGTAAATTGTCAGAAGTAGCCAGTGTTAAGATTGATGAAGTTTTTATCGGTTCGTGCATGACTAATATCGGTCATTATCGTGCTGCAGGTAAGGTTTTGGAAGGCATTGGTAGTTTGCCAACTACCTTGTGGATTGCACCACCAACCAAGATGGATCAGCATCAATTGATGGAAGAAGGCTATTACAGTATTTTTGGGCGTGCAGGTGCACGCATGGAAATGCCGGGATGTTCGTTGTGCATGGGTAACCAAGCGCGTGTGCGTGATGGTTCTGCCGTGTTTTCAACATCAACCCGTAACTTCCCCAACCGTCTGGGTAAAGATGCGATGGTTTATTTGGGTTCTGCTGAATTGGCAGCGGTTGTTGCTAAATTGGGCTATTTGCCAACGCCAGCAGAATATCTCGAATATGTTGCTAAACTCGATACCATGACCGCTGATGTTTACCGCTACTTGCAGTTCGATAAGTTGCCAGATTATCAGGTAGAAAATGATAAGTTGGATAAAATTGGCGTGGTTGCTGTTTAAATAAACAAAGAAGCTGGGGATTGATCCCCAGTTTTTTTATTAAAGATTTTTGCCTTTTGGTCGATATTTTTAGC
>CAMCGI010000204.1 GCA_945874205.1 Francisella tularensis subsp. holarctica | reverse complement strand
GTGTGGGGTTTCCCCATGTGAGAGTAGGTCATCGCCAGGCATTTATTCCTTAAACCCACCTTTATGGTGGGTTTTTTATTGCCTAAAATTTGATAAGGATATTAGTTAGTGATGTTAGGATTAGATATTGTTAAACAATTAGACTTATCAAGCAAATTAACGTTAGACTCATTGATTGTTTATGAGCAGCTAAACTCAACACAAACATCACTTGCTCATGCTGCCCCTTCTATAGGGCACTCGTGGCGTGCAATAATTGCACAACAACAAACGGCTGGCGAGGGTAGACACGGTCGTATTTGGCAATCAACATTAGGGCAAGTTGCATTGTCTTGGCGTGGTTGGGTTTCGATTCCTGCTGAATCTATTGGGTTAATTAGTTTGGCTGTCGCTTTAGCTATTGCAGATGCTTTAACATTATTTGGTATTAAAAATGTTCAATTTAAATGGCCTAATGATATTTATATTCAAGATAAAAAACTCGCAGGTGTATTGGTAACTATTTGTTATAAAAAAGAAAATAAATTTGATCTTGTGCTCGGTATTGGATTAAATCGTTTGCATTCATCTTTACCCGAGCAAGCAATAGCATTAGCCGATATAATACCCCATCCACCAGCCCTATCTGCTGTTTTGGCCGAATTGTTAATGGCTTGGCATCAGTGGAAAGTGGTGTTAATGTCCGAAGAAGGAAGAAATCGAGTGTGTATCGCTTGGTTAGAACGGGCATTGTGGGTTAACGCGTCGGTTCGTGTGTTGTTGCAAACTGCTTATATTGATGGCGTTTTTGTAGGAATTACCTCGAACGGTTTATTGCGTGTCGCAACAGAAGACGGTGAAAAGATTTTTGCTGCGGGTGATGTTCAACTTCGTCCGCTTGAATGAATTAGGGAAATAAATGACTAAGTTATTATTAGACGTGGGTAATACCCGTGTTAAGTGGGCGCGTGTGCGCTCAGGATTGTATGAGTTTTCTGGATCGATGCCGTTAGCGGGATTGTCAGTAGATTCTTTTTTACAACAAATTTGGTCAGAAAGTGATAAACCAGTATTAGTTGTTATGTCAGCTGTTGGTGATGGTGAATGGGTACGTATGTTACGTTTTAGTATCGCTAATGCATGGACTTCACGTTTGCTAGAAGTTGTTGCAGAAGTAAATCGAGATGGATTAAAAAATGGTTATACACAGCCACAACGTTTGGGAAGTGATCGCTGGGCTGCATTATTGGGTGCGTGGCGTATGCAGTCAGAAGCAATTTGTGTGGTTGATGCAGGTACAGCGTTAACAATGGATGTTGTTAATAATGGTGGCGAGCATTTGGGTGGATTGATTGTGCCTGGCTTAGCAATGATGCGTCAGTGTTTGGTGTTGGGAACAGCAAAAGTTAGTACGCAGTTAGCGCAAGATGCACAAGATGAGTCGGAGCAAACTTTTGGTTTGTTGGGTCGAAATACGGTTCAAGCTGTTTCAGGCGGAGCGTTATGGACTTTGGCAGCTGGCGTTGAGCGTTTGCGTGCTCAAGCATATGATCTAGTCGGTGGTTCGATGCGATGCGTAATTACAGGCGGTGACGCTCAGCAGTTATTACCGCTGTTATCTGGCGATTGGCAGTGGACACCTGATTTGGTCTTACGTGGATTGTTGTCGTATACAAGCGAGCAAAAATAATCTTATAGGAATATGTAGCTATGATGACGCGTGAATCGGGTTTAAAGCGAGTTTTGACTGCTTGGGATTTGTTTTTCATGGGAATAGGTGCCATTATCGGTACAGGAATATTTGTATTAACAGGTATTGCTGCAGCAACACAGGCAGGACCTGCCGTCATTATTTCATTTTTGATTGCAGGTGCTTCAGCTGCATTTGCCGCGTTTGCGTATGCTGAATTGGCAGGAATGTTGGGTGGAAGTGGTAGTGCATATGGTTATGCACGTACTGCTTTTGGTGAGTTTGTTGGCTGGCTCATTGGTTGGGTGTTGGTAATGGAGTATGCTGTCTCTGTTGCCGCTGTATCGACTGGCTGGTCGGGTTATTTTAATAACGCGTTAACCGCTGCAGGATTTGGTTTGCCAGATTATCTGACTAAAGCACCTGCTTTAGGTGGCATTATTAATTTACCTGCTGCAGGAATTATTCTTGTATTGATGTCGTTGTTGATTATCGGTACAAAAGAAGGTGCTCGTTTAAATACAGCAATGGTTTTTGTAAAATTGTTGACCATTGCAGTATTTTTAGTTGTGGGTATTGGTTATGTTAATGTTGATAACTGGTCACCGTTTATGCCATTTGGCTGGTTTGGTCATGCTGCTGACGGGCATCCGATTGGTATTTTAGCTGCAGCATCATTGGTGTTTTTTGCATATGTGGGTTTTGATGCCGTCTCTACAGCGACAGAAGAGGCCAAAAATCCTCAAAAAGATGTTCCGCGTGGCTTGTTGTGGGCTTTAGCTGTGTGTAGTGTTGTCTATATTTTGGTTTCGATTGTGTTAACGGGTATGGTGTCTTATACCGAACTGAATGTGCCTTCTCCTGTAGCGCATGCATTGCAATTGGTTGGTGTTAGTTGGGCGTCTGCTTTGGTTTCTACTGGTGCGGTAGCAGGACTGACAACCGTTATGTTGGTGCTCTATTATGGTTTGACACGCATCTTATTTGCGATGTCGCAGGATGGTATGTTACCAGCGCCTTTATCTCGCGTGTCGGATAAGCATCATACGCCAGTTAATTCGATTGTGATTACGGGCGTTATTATGTCCTTAATGGCAGGATTTTTGCCATTAGGAACGCTTGCTGAGTTGGTAAATGTGGGAACACTATCGGCATTTGTGTTGGTAAGTTTGGCTGTAATTATTTTGCGTCGTACACAACCTGATCGATATCGTCCGTTTGTGATTCCTGGTGGGGTGATTATTCCTTTTTTAGGCATTCTTTTCTGTGGTGGATTGATGGCATTTTTACCAAGCGACACTTGGGTTAGGTTTGGTATTTGGGTGTTAATTGGTGTGCTGATCTATGCGGTTTATGGGCGAAAAATGACAAATTGTGCGGTGTAGTGTTTGGGGTGGTTGTGTGCCAAAAATGCTGAAAATACGAATAAGTTGAATATCTACACAAAAAGAAAGAGTTGTATCTGTGGAAATAAAAACCCCACGCGGTGGTGGGGTTGTATTTAATTATCTTCAGTGTATCGTTCACGCCCTAACTCTGTTACTGCATATAGCTCATCAGGGACTTCTTCTAGAGGAATACCAATAAGTCTATATTCAGCCAATTTTTCATTAAAAAGATGATCAAAATTAATATCTTCTATAAAATTACCCTGAACATGCATCATGCATATCAAGCCACCTTATTTGTTGTAACGTGTGTAATTAAGTACGCATTCATCAATCGGATACTTGCTTATGCTCAAAACTTTTCCATTGGGACTCATAAAAGTAACGCTGCCGCCAATGATACGGGTGAAATCTGCATCAAATTGCATAATGTAGTGCCATTCAGATGCGCCAGCGAAAGTCACGCCATCAGCCGCCCAATCAAT
>CAMCGI010000203.1 GCA_945874205.1 Francisella tularensis subsp. holarctica | reverse complement strand
CTAAGGAAGCACTCACTGGTAAGTCTTAACGACCTATAACCATCTTCTGCTACTTTCGTAGCCCTCTGGACAACTGGCTTTCGTGTTTCCACTCAAGCCCCCACCTAGAGCTTTAGCTCAGGTGGCGGGTTGTTGACTTATGAGCGCGTTTTTTCTAATGCGTCAAACAACAAACCAGCAATATTGGTGTTACATTGCGCATCAATTTCGCGAATACAGGTAGGACTCGTGACATTGACTTCGGTGAGATAGTCTCCAATCACATCCAGCCCAACAAAGCGCAGTCCCATGCGCTTAAGTCGCTCACCCACTTGCTCGCATATCCATAAATCACGCTCGCTTAATCGTTGAGCAATGCCAGTACCACCTGCTGCTAAGTTGGCACGTGTTTCGCCTGCTTTAGGTAGACGGGCAAGGCAGTAAGGGGCTGGTTTGCCATCAATGAGTAGTATGCGTTTATCGCCTTGCGCTATTTCTGGTAAATAACGTTGCGCCATTATGATATGTTTGCCATGATCAGTAAGCATTTCGATAATCGTACCCGCATTAGGGTCGTTGGGCTGCAAACGAAAAATACCCGCCCCCCCCATGCCATGCAAAGGTTTTAAAATAATATCGCCTTGTTCTGCCCAAAAATCACGAATATCACCCTCATTGCTACTGACTAAGGTAGGCGCAATGCACTGCGCAAATTGCAGAATAAAGAGTTTCTCGTTTACATCACGCAAAGCTTGCGGATCATTAATCACTTGTACGCCTGCAGCTTTGGCATGGTCGAGCAAATGCGTTGCATAAAGATACTCACTGTCAAAGGGAGGGTCTTTGCGCATTAAGATAATAGTAAACGCAGACAAAGCAAGTGATTGGCTTTCGCCTAGTGTGTAAAAATCGTTACTATTATCGCGCACTTGCACGGACTGGCACTGTGCAATCGCTTGTCCTGCTTTAAAAGACAGTTCACCCACTGTGCAATAATAAAGTTCATGCTTACGTGCTTGTGCTTCGAGCATCATGGCAAAGCTGGTGTCTTTGTAGGGTTTAATGGATGCAATCGGATCCATAATAACAAGCGTGCGACTCATACTTGCGCTGCCTTAAGTTCGCGTGCCGCAGCGACGAGTGCCAAACGTGCAACCACACCATATGCATAAAAACGGTTGGGTGCAGCATCGGGATTAAGACGTGTGTCGGGCTGGATACACGCATCGGCAAAAGCAAGCGGCTCAAAAAACATTCCTGGTGAGTTGAGGTTGTCGGTAATCGTCTTACCTGTATGGACGCGATAAAAACCACCAACAACAGCATGATCAATCATGTAAATAACAGGCTCTGCTACTGCATCTTGCACCGTTTCGAAGGTGTAAACACCTTCTTGGATAATAACATTTTCGGTACTTAAGCCATCTTTTCCACTGGTCATTTTTTTGCGTGCATTTTTATTTAACGCAGCTAATTCCTGTGGGTCTTGAATAGACATGACACCCATACCATATGTCCCGGCATTGGCTTTAACAATGAGGTAAGGTTTTTGATTGTTGATGCCATGTCCATCGTAGGCAGTTTGAATCTCAGCAAGCAAGGCTTGGCTAGTTTCGATTAATTTGTCGATGCCTTCACCGCTTTTAAAATCGATGCCTTCACAAGTACTAAAGAGTGGATCGAAAAACCACGAATCACAATCAATCAATTCGGCAAATTCTCGTGCTACCGCTTTGTAGTGTGTAAAGTGAGCACTTTTGGTTCGACTATGCCAGCCCAAACTAGCGGGTGGCAATAAGACTTGCTCAATGTTAATTAGCACATCAGGAATACCTGATGACAGGTCATTATTGAGTAAGACAGCACAAGGGAAAAACCCTACTACCCCCACACGATTGCCCTCACGAACAATCGGTTCTAAGTTAAGGGGACGACCAGAGGGCAAGTCAACCGCTGTTGGTGCTGTTATTTCAGGATTGAGGCTACCAATACGCACATCATAGCCAGCATCGCTAATCAGTCCTGCTAAGGTGCATAAATTTTCAAGGTAATAAAGGTTGCGCGTATGATTTTCGGGAATCAGCAACACACCATCAGTCACAGGGCAAGCGCGCTCTATTCCGTGCTGTACAGCTGTAATCGCAAGTGGGCGTAAATCGGGATGCAGATTGTTAAAGCCAGCTGGAAACAAATTAGTATCGACAGGGGCTAACTTAAAGCCTGCATTGCGCAAATCAACTGATGCATAAAAAGGGGCAGGTGTGCTACGAAATTGACAACGAAACCACGCTTCAATAGCCGCTTTATCAGCAAGCAGTTTTTGCTCAATAGCAAGTAGTGAGCCTTTTAAAGCAGTTTCTAAATGAGGGACAGCGGGCAATAAAGGCATGGCGCATCCATAATAGTTCAAAATAAGAATGCGCTTAGTCTAGCATAAGCCTGCTTTATGCGGCATGTTTTTATCGGTTAGCCAAAATGGCAAACATAGTGAATTGTTTCGACTACTTCGATAACAAAATTACCATTTTCAGGAACACTAAATGTCATCACACCATCGATATTTTGCCAATCACCACCATTAACTTGCACACGTCCTTTGCCTGCCAATAGTTCCATTATTTCTGGTACACCGACATTAAAAGTAAGGGTTGATGGTAAAATAACCCCGACACTTTTGCGAACACCATCTGCTAGTGTTATTGTATGGCTGACACATTTGCCATCAAAATAAATGTTTGCTGTTTTATTCACACTAACGTTGTTAAATACTTCGCTCATCGGATGCTCCTTGAATTGGGTTAAGATAAGATATACTCGTTAATAAACGATGGGCAGTTTAAGGCTTTAAGATTAATACTGCAAGATAGATTTTGTGGGAGAAATTGGGTTAATGCAAGATAAATTATCGACAATCTGGGCAAAAGCAATCTCGGAAAGTCACACAGGATTGGTTATTAGTGACGCTAATCGTATCGTTGTCTTTGCTAATATTGCAGTAACTAAAATTACAGGCTATGCAATGGATGAGATAGTAGGACACTCACTGGGTTCTATGTTGCAAGGACCGCTCACAGATTTAAGCACGATTGAAATGATGCGTGCTAATTTAAATGCACAAAAAAGCTTTTCAACTGAAGTCATTAATTATCATAAACAAGGCTATCCTTATTGGGTACAACTTGATGTTACCCCCTTATACGATGAGCTTGGAGAGTTATTGGGTTTTATGGCTGTGCAGACTGACATTAATCAGCGCAAGCAAGCAGAGTTAGCATTGATGCGTCAAAGCAAACTATTGCGCACAGTGATTGATGAGATGACAGACGTATTGGTGCTTAAAGATGATCAGGGTAGGTTTTTGCTTGCGAATAAAGTAGTAGCAGACTTATACGGTACAACACCAGAGGCAATGATTGGTAAGGATGATGCTGATTTTGGTGTCCCTGCGGAACAAAGCGAGTTTTTTCGTCAAAATGTACTTTCTATTATGGCACGAGGCAAGGCTGAAGTTGTTAATGAAGAGTCATTTGATGCATTATCAGGACAAAAGCGGTATTTTAAATCCATAAAAAAACCATTTAAAGATGAGCAGGGTAATAATCAAATTTTGGTTATTGCGCATGATATGACTGCAGATGTTGA
>CAMCGI010000202.1 GCA_945874205.1 Francisella tularensis subsp. holarctica | reverse complement strand
GGTTTAGGTTCAATAAACCATAATTTCATACGACCACGTACAGCTGGAGGTAAGTTATTTGCGAGAACGACGAGCACGCTTCACCCCCAATACGGACTCTATATCTGTTGCGATAATTTCTAACAAATTCATTTCAATCACTCTGCCCTTGAACGCAGATGCCACTTTATATTTATTATATTGACCAGCCATTTTAAGCGTTAAAGAAAACGCTAAATCAATGCACAGATGTTCTTTATACAAGTCAGCTAAATCATAAACAAAAGGCAATGGACTACCAGAGTGAATAAAACCAATATGTGGTGAATAACCCAAAGCATGAACAGACGATGTTAATATGCCATATAAAGCCGCGTTGGTAGCCGTTAAAATTTGGTTAGTTAAATCACCCAACTCAAATTTACCAGGGGTAAATTGTCGACCCTTCCACCCCACACCATACTGCTCTGCCTTTTGCTCATACATGGCACGGACGCGATAACCTTCCATACCCATCATTTGTGCCAACGTTTTACCTTCAAGTTCGGCACTTGGAAAACGCATCGCAAACATACGCCTCGCCACTTCAATAGAGCACTTAAGGTCACCTGACAACTCAACCTGCTGACGTAAATTTTGCGTATCCGCAGTAGGTGATTGACCCGCTGCATAAAACAACAAACTATCCTCACCCACCCAACAAATACCACAATTAGCAGCCGAAGTCACTTTTACCGCCTCATGCGTGATGCTTGTACCAGGACCTAATAGCAAACAATTTAGCGTTGCAATCGGTAAGCGAATAACATTACCATCACTATCAAGCCATTTAACACTGCTATCATCAATTTCTAGCCTGCCGCGTTCGAGATAAATAAATGGATACTTATCTTTGACTTGCGGCAAGCTATCGCGAGTGATTTTGATAAGTAACCGCTGCGATTTTTCTGCCTTATCATCATTCACTAACATCATCTTCAACTTTTATGATAAGAGTGACTTGACGATCTCGATATTTTTTATGCGTACCAAATTGTATCGGCACATCATTTAGCGTAAAGGTCTCATCACCGTCATGCTCTCCTTGTAATACACGAAAATCTTCTTGCAATTTTTTATGATTTGCTAGACTCTCTGCCTTTTGTTGCGCCAACTCAGATGTGTCAAATAAGCCTTGATACACAAATTCCGTTGGAATACAGGTTTTTCGACCAAGATAAATATCCCACATTGGATTTTGCAGCGCATCTACAATTGCATCACTTCGATGTATTGGCACTTCAAGTAACACAGCAAAAAAAGCATCTTGCAAATAGTAGCGATAGGTCATTTTACTTCCGCCACCTACCGCTTTTTTACCATCTGCTGTTTTTGGAATGAGCAAACTCTGCCAAGGATCTTTATCCTCATAACCACTTCCAACCATCTGAAAATCACGTAGCAAAGGCTCTCTATCTCGCCTCTGATTACGGACGTTCATTTTGTTGTAGCTAATTGCCGTCATATCTAACGACGAAAACTCAGCCAACAACGCAACTTGTTCGCCACCTGCCCCCAAAGCGCTGCACACTAAGCCGAGCACGCCCGACTTAGTAGGAAAATTAAGCGTATCCCGTCGCCCAAACTTGGAATCAGCACCCCAAGATTGCAAGGGCGCTTCAAACCATAATAATAAGTAGGGATTGGTCATCATGCCACCTGAGCAAAAGATTTGAGCAGCACAATTAAATCATCTACATTGTTTTTGGGAAGCTCAATTTCAGCCAACTTGCCAAAAAGTGAACCAGCCATTGCTTCTTTTGCTGCCAACTCGGTATTAAGTGCTTCAATACTGGGTTGTACGTATCCTTCGCTCTTTGCCTTAACAGGCTTATCAAAACTAACTTGTAGTCCCTGTCCCTTGCGCACTAGAACCTTAGCATAATCCCACATGCTCGCGCCCGTCATCGTTGTTTGACGTGCCGTCGGTACGGCAACGAATAAGGCTTTAACAAAAGCTTCAATTGCCTCTGGTAGATATTGTCCGTTAAGCGTTTGGTAGAGTTGTCCTAAATCCAAGCTGATGTAACGGTAATAGGTCGCTGAATTAAATTCCAAACTACCCATATGCGCTGAACCACTATCCCCTTCGTGTTGAATATCATCAACAGCAGTAAAAAACTCAATTTCATTAGATACTTTATGCGTCGAAATAGCGTGCGCAAAAGAACAGGCTGCTTCCACGTTTAGTTCTGCTGCTTGTGCCACCATGCGACCGAATAGGGCAATATCGATGCCGTCAATAGCAGGATTTAACGCTTTTTTAGCCACTTTATGTACATCTTTGTCTTTTAGCTTGCTGGCATCAAAGTTATTTTCCTTTGCATATTCAGCAAAAGCAACGGCTTCATTTTCTGTAAAAAACAAAAGTGTATCTTTACTTAAAAAGCTAGCAATGGATGCACCACACGCAAGTGCTTGTTCATCTGTTGCGCTTTGGTTTGTACAGGCTTTAGCAACCGTTTCTGCGATATGTTTGGTACGCATACCCAACTTTGCACCAAACTCCTGCATTGCTAAACGCACAGGACGTTTCCATGCCTGCGAGCTAACGCGTGCACGCGAAACACCTCCAACAATCGCCGTTTTTGGCGCACCGACATCGTCTCTATTAAGACAAGTAACGGGAAAAGATTGCAAAATGTGAAATTCGATACGGGTATTTTTTAACGGGTTAGTTTGTGTTGTCATCTCGATTACTCCAGCTTTTTTGAATCAAAAAATTAAGAATGGGTTAAGGGTATAATTTGTAGCAAGCCAAAACCAAAGGCTTTGCCACGCCCAATACCTTGGGTAAAACTTTGGATAAATTTAGCGCGATCGATTACCTTCAACTCGCCTTTTAAATGCGCGCTACTATGCACAACAGCTTGACCGCCCTTACTAAAGGTCTGCACGGGATTAATTTGTACGTACAAATGATCGGGATTAATTTCAAAACCCCACGACTGATGCGACCGCTCAATTGCCCAAAGTGCAATATCGTCCCGCTTACGAATCGCTTCTATTTTTCTTGTCTGCTTATTACGTTTACTCGGATTAATGACGACTTCAAAACCGTAATACTCATGTGCCACAAAGCCTGCATTAATTGTCTTTGTTTCTACCTCGCCAAATTGCGGCGTTTGATGGGGTTTTCGATTAGAAAGCATCAAAATCTGACGCGTATTAAAATCACCACCCTTATCTACCCATAGAATACCACTCGACTCACTTTCTTGCTTTTGAGTGTCAGTACGCACATCATCGAACAGACCATAAATAACTTTATGCAAACTATAGGTATCGATAATTTTTAATATTTTTATGTCGGCTCGACTTAATCGCAATACTGAGGCATAAATTAGAACATCGTTATTCACCACCATCCTCCTCTTTTACCTTGCCGTAAAAATTCTGCGCCCAACGTGCTTTAACTTTCTGCTGCCATTCATCATTGCTAAACCACAGCAAATCATCGAGTAAACTCGCATAATTAAGTGCGCTATTGCCTTTTGCTTCAATCAAGCTAAACAACGGTCGCAAAATACGACAAACTTCAACCGTGCTATCACAAGCTAATAAACGACGAAGCTTTGCTTTAGCTTGATCACTCTGGTTGCCATCTTCGTAACAACGGGCAATCGCCTGCCCAATGC
>CAMCGI010000201.1 GCA_945874205.1 Francisella tularensis subsp. holarctica | reverse complement strand
TAGCTCACCTGGCAAATTAGCAGTCACACTTTTGGCAAAATCACCCTGCGCGACAGCACCCATTACTGTATTGACTTCTTTAATTGCTGACTGTAACGATCCCATCAACTCATTAAATGCACGAGAAGCATCACCCACCTCATCGGTATTAACTGTCACTACACACCCATCAAAACGACCTTGAACCGCTGCTTGTGCTACAGCAATCAGTTCATGCATTGGTACTAACACAGCACGCAATAAACTATAAGCTACAGCAATCAAGCCTAATAGCCCAATTAAAATCAAAGCAATATTTAACATAAATGACTGATGATAAGCAGCCACCGCTTTATCATATTCTGTTTGGGCAATCACTAATTGCATATGGTTTAACTCGTCAAGCATAATAGGTACATCATCCAAAGCTTTTTCAAAGCTGGCTGTTCCCGCATAAGAGGCTTGTTCAAAATCTCCCGACTCCAATAAAGTTAGCCCTTTTTTTAAGGCAATCTCAACTTTTCTGAGTTCAGGCTCAATTTTTCTTGCTAATGCCTCCTCTTCAGGTGCTAAATAGGTTGCCATATAGGCATTCCAACTTTGCTCAAGCTTAGGAATAAATGTTTTTAAGTTTTTAGAATGCCTCTCAACACTATGATTTGTATGGTACTTATTCATAACACCATGTGGATCATGCTGACCACCCAATTGCAAATCTAGGCGTGCACGGTTGATATAGCGCATAATCGGACCTAACTGATCGACAGCGGGTACTAATCTGTCAGCATAGATCGTTTGCATCGATACCTTCATGTTATGCTCTTGAATCAGGTTATAGATACCCAGCGCTAAAAATAATACACTCGCAACCACAGCGAGGAGTAGAATACGGTTTTTAATATTCATGTTGACTAAGACCTTTTTATATAGTTAGTTTTTTTCGACCGTTTATTTTACACTGAACAATCATCACATTCCCCCTTATTAATAATTTATATTTTTAATAAGGCCATTAAAATTTAGAGAAACATATGATGACGACTATAAACCCTATCATGATACTTATTATAATAAGCATTATATTAATCGTATTGTTATTAAAACAATGGCAATATAAATTACAATTGCAACAGCAAATGAATTATCTCCAGCAAAAACTAAGCCAACAACAACAAGATAGTCAGCGCATTGAGCAAGAAAAACACTATTGGCAAAATAAATCAGAGCAACAACAACAGCAATTAAGCAACGAAATAACCAGTCTTAAAATAGAATTAGCTGAAAGCAACATTTTGTTACAAAGCGAACGACAACAACATGATGACAAACTTACATTACTCGAAAGTGCAAAAATGGCACTTTCGCATCAATTTCAGGCACTCGCTGCTGATATTTTGGCACAAACAGGGGAACGCTTGAATCAACAACAACAAGTCAGTCTTGCTAGTCTTATCGACCCATTTAAAGAAAAATTGACTGAATTTAAAACGAGAGTTGAAGAATTACACCGTTTTGATACAACTGAGCGTGTTAAATTATCGGAACAAGTCAACAATCTGATGCAAGCAAGCAGCCGAGTGAGCGATGAAGCGAATGCCCTTACGCGTGCAATGACAGGGCAAAACAAAAGCCAAGGCGACTGGGGTGAGTTGGTACTTGAACGATTATTAGAACTAGCTGGACTCATCGAAGGACAGCACTATAAAACTCAACACAGTACAAACAATGACGAAGGTACGCGTCAACGCCCTGATGTGTTGCTACTATTACCCGAAAATAAACATATCATCGTTGATAGCAAAGTATCTTTAACTGCCTACACACGTCATGTTAATTCAGAAACTGACGCAGATGCCACCCTTGCTTTAAACGAACATCTTAGTAGTGTACGTAATCATATTATTAGTTTAGGACATAAAAACTACCCTGCAGGAAAAGGGATTAATAGTCCTGATTTTGTTATCTTATTTATGCCTGTTGAGCCTGCATTATTAGCAGCAGCACGTGCCGACAATGCACTCTATGAGTTTTCATGGCAAAACAATGTATTACTTACCTCACCCAGTACCTTATTATTTGTACTGCGCATGATTGGACAACTATGGCGCAATGCGCAACAACAACACAATGTACAAGATATTATTTCGCGTGGTGAAAAGTTATTAGATAAATTTAATGGTTTTAGTGATGATTTAGACAAGATTGGCAGCCAGCTAGCAACCACTCAAAAGACATATGAAGCAGCAAAAAGCAAATTTGATGGACGCGGTGGGTTAGTGTCTCAGGCACATTTATTGGCTAACTTAGGCATAAAACCCACCAAACCATTACCACAAAATCAACATGAACACAGTATGTTAGAAATCTAGTCACTATTTTTAAATGTAATTCGCTTAAAAAAGGTATCATACTGGCATTACACAACATACCTTTAAGGAATACAATTATGTCTACCTCAACAATTAGTCTGCCAAAACCGATTTTAGTTGGTTCTGGTTTATTGCTTGCATTGGGGTTATTTTTGGCAGCTGGCGACCCTGGTAAAGTAGAGCGTGCGCAACTCTCTCAAACACTAACAGAAACACAACAACGTGTAACTCTACTAGAAGCAAGGCTAACAGAACAAGAAACCAAAAACCAAAAACAAATAGAGTTACTACAACTATCGACACGACGCCTAGAATTAGCTGAAGAAAACACTGCTCGTCTACGTACACACATCGATGAAGTTGAACGTCAATTAGCACAACGCAAACAAGTCAGTGCACCGATGCGTCAGCCTATTGTTGTTACCAAACCACTCATTAAAACACCGATTAAACCTGTTACTAAACCAGTCGCAGCTAAGCCTGCAACCATTATTAAGCACTAACATTTAAGTCCATTAATTTCGTCTATCGTAATGCTCATGTTGACGATGCGACCTATCACGATTGTGATGGTGTTCATGGTGATGCTGATATGACGGAGGATAATAAGGCGTAACATACTGCACGCTTGGACGATGATGAGGTGCAACATACTGAACGGGTGGAGAATAGGGATAAACAGAACGAACTGGATAGTCATCATAAATGGTAACACGAGGTTGCGCATGAGCAATACAACCTGTTGTTAATAGAGTAGAACCCAATGCAAATACAAGGGTATAATTAACACTCATGACAGACTCCGATAATAGTGCAAGAGCGCACCAGCAGAATCGTTAGCATCTTCGATGCATAATAATGAGTCTGCTGCTACAACCTTACGCCCTATTGGCTTCGTGTCTGTCATAACAATAACAAGCTTATTGAAAAAAAACAATAGATCATTAACATATTTTATCGACATTATTTTTTAATGGTTGGCATACTCAAGTGATAAGCACATAATCCAATTTTTCTTTATCAGTTTTAGATGCGCAACATACTAATTTGTTCTATGGTTAAGCCTGTTTTTAGCGCGATTGTGTCATCATCAAGCACATCTAACAAGTTACGCGCAATATCAAACAATGCTTCTTGCCTACCTTCTTGCCTACCTTCTTGCCTGCCCCTCGCCGCCCCTTTTTCTTCTGCAATTTCGATGCTAGTGCGCTGGGCATGGATAAAGTCGTGTCTGCGCCATTGCAAATCTAGCTCTTCTGGGGTCATGGCAGCTTCGTTAATACGAGAAAAGGCATCGATAATACATGGCTCATTTAAGCTTTC
>CAMCGI010000200.1 GCA_945874205.1 Francisella tularensis subsp. holarctica | reverse complement strand
AAGCCTCCACTGGCAATCAAGGTTGTTTGTGTTGCTAAGGGGCGACACTGTTGGAGTATCCAAGGGGTTGGAAGCCCAGTCTTGAAAGGTGATGCCGCTATGATTGCCTTGGCTTCTATGATGTTCTATGCGACTCCATGATGTCCCGCCTTGTCCTGCTACATCAAAATAGGTGATGCCGTGCATCAATCCTTTTTGAATCAGTTGGGGCGATAATCCACAACCGACTTCTTTAAGTAGTATCGGTTTGTTGAGCTGTTGAGTTAGCTGTGCGATTTTATCCCATAATCCTGCAAAATTGGTATTACCTTCAGGTTGAATGGCTTCTTGTAGTGGATTGAGATGTAAATAAAGTCCATCTGCTTGCAGTGTATCAATCGCTGTTTGAGCTTGCTCAAAGCCTAAACCATAGTTAAGCTGAACAGCACCAATATTAGCAATCAAAGGTATTGTTGGTGCAAATTGGCGCAAAGCAAAACTGTTAATTGCTTGCGCTTGTTCAAACTGAATGCGTTGTGAACCAACCGCTAAAGCAATGCCGCAAGCCTCAGCGGCTTCGGCTAAATGACGATTGATTTTAGTAATATCAGGATGGCTACCGCCCGTCATTGACGAAATAAGTAAAGGTAGCTGTAATTCTTTTCCTAAAAAAGTGCAGCGTGTATCAATATCTTTTAAGTCGCATTCGGGCAGCGCACAATGCATTAAGCGAAAACGATCAAAATAATTGCCTTGGCGATTGACTTGTGGGTCATCGATAACTAAGCGTAGATGGTCGAGTTTGCGTTGTCCGATGGTCATGCGTGAGCACGCTCGAATTTACGATGCGCTTGCATGAGTTCACCTGGATTGGTTTGTGCTGCCAATAAAGACAATTCACCGCATAATACCGTCGCGGCACAAATCATCGCTAAACGACGCGCACTACTGCCCGCATCATCATTGGGTGAACAACCCATTAAGGCGAGGTTTTCTGTCACGAAATCTAAGCCTTTACCGTTGCCAACTGTGCCAACAATCAGATTAGGCATGGTGACTGAAAAATAAAGACTGCCATCGGCTAAGACTTCGGCATGATCAATCGCTTGTGAACCTTCAACAATATTGGCTGCATCCTGTCCTGTTGCCAAATAAAAAGCCAGTAACATATTGGCAGCATGCGCATTAGCAGACATCAAACTACCAGCCAAAATACTGCCTAATAGGTTTTTCCTAATGTGTAGTTCGACAAAACGTTGAGGTGTTGTTTTAAGATAGCGTACAACCAATTTTTCAGGTAGGGTGCATTCGGCAATAACAGACCTACCACGTCCTTCAATACTATTAACCGCTGAAACTTTTTTATCGGTGCAATAGTTTGCTGAAATGGTCACGTAGTCGAGTTGTGTCCATGTCTGTAATATCCATTCTTGTAAGCGTTCTGCCGATTGAGTCACCATATTGTGCCCTGATGCATCGCCACTATTAATATCAAGGCGAATATAAAGTAGATTCCCAACAATGCGTGTGTGTAGCTCTTTAAGACGAGCAAAACGACTGGTACTGGCAACAACTGTTGCAGCCTGCTCTTGGGCAACAAGGATTTCACGGCTAATATTGCGTGCTATCTGTGCGCTAGGTGCTTTAACAGCAAATGAGCGACTCATGCGTTCGTCAAGTAAAGTCACACTGATGCCGCCAGCAGCAGAAGTCACACGTGCCCCTCGATTAACCGATGGCCAAAGTGGTGTTTCATAGGTTGCTAAAGGTACAAGCACTTCACCTGCTGTATCTCCTGTTAACAGAACTGGACCGATGGTTTGCATGGGAATAGCAGCAAATGCGTGTGTCATGATTTTCCTGAAACTTAAAGTTGGCTGATATTATATCATGCTGTATTATGGGGGTGTTATTGTTACGTAGTAGAGAGAGAATTAGGATGAATTGGCGCTGGTTTTTTGCAGTTGTTTTATTAACGACACTGTTTATGATTATTCAGTTGCCAACACGTTTTATTTTGCCGTTACTACCCAATATATCGAATGTTGTATTATTAGAACCAATAGGAACAGTTTGGAAAGGTGGCGTGTCTGTTAGTACGCAAATGTTACCAGAAAAAGCTTACATCAATTGGAATTGGCAAGCGAGTCAAGTTTTTTCTGGTAGTTTGCTGTGGGATGTAACAGCTCATACAGGAGAAGTTCAAAGTGGTTTTGTTGTGAGTATTGGTAAAGCAGCATGGCAAGTTAATGGATTATTAACTGTACCCGAAGGACACACTATTCCCCAATGGGCAAATTGGTTGCCTATAGGAAAAAATTTAAGTGAAAAGAAAGTTGATTTTTCAGGTGTTTGGTAGTAATTAGATTTTTAATTGATGTGTGTAAGGAGTGATGTCATGGAAATTAAAGTATTGGGTACAGGATGTGTTGGCTGTAAGAAAACCTATATGCTTATCAAGCGAGCAGCTAAAGAGAGTGGTGTTGATGTTAAGTTGGTTAAAGTCGAAGCAATTGAAGAAATTATGAAATACGGTATGGCAACAACGCCAGTGGTAGTAATTGATGAAATTGTGGTACATAGTGGTGGTGTGCCTTCGACCTATAATATTCGTAAATGGTTGACAGAATCGCAAAGTGTTGGCTGTTGTTCTAATGGTAACTGTACTGCAATAGATGGTTCAAAAGATAATGATGAGTGTAGTTGTTCAACGGGAGGCTGTAGCGTCGACATCGAAACAAGAAATGATATGGGTGTAGCGATGTTAATTAACCTAATGGCAGGTTGTATGATTTTGTTAGGTCTGGTTCTGGCGCATTTTTCGGGAACGGTTAATATGACTAGTATATCTTGGCTATGGTTGCCAGCATTTGTTGCATTGAGTTTGATTCAGTTTTCCTTTACAGGGTTTTGCCCAGCTAAAATGCTTTTTGAAAAATTGGGGTTAAAGAAGTCATGTTATTAAAATAAGCGACACAACATCTGTTTTATCTGCTGCCATTCATCTAGAGGTGCCCAATGGTTTTACGCCTTGTTCAATCGATTAAAAACAGCTATTATCCAACAAAAGTAACAACGAGTATTCAAAATGACTGGACTTTCCAAATCACGCATTATTATGCACCGCCAATGCCCTAAACGGCTTTTGCTTAAGATCCACAAGCCAGAAGATGAAGTTGTTGATAAGGGTATGTCAATCGGTTTTAGCACAGGGGATAGCGTTGGTGACAAAGCACGCCAGCTTTACCCTGATGGCGTGCTTATCGATCCACCCAGCCTAAGTGAAGCCTTAGCGCAAACCAAAGTGCTTCTTAAAGAATCTCCAAAACCACTATTTGAAATTGCGCATATCAATAATCAGTTTGTTTACCAAGGTGACGGCAATTACCAAGGCTTGCTCAAGCATCAAATCGAAACAAAAACCGTCAACACCTTAGCACAACAAGCGCCCGATTGGATTGCACAAGCACAACAGACAGTAGCACTAAAAAAAGAACCAGCGATTGCTGTTGGTAAGCAGTGTAATGAACCGTTTGCTTGTAGTTTTCGTCGTTATTGCGACCCGCAAGCATTTGAGCCGATAGTGCCTTATATGCCAAGGAAACACTCGATGAATTAGGGGACTTTGGTTGGATTTCACGCGTGCCTGAAAGGATTAATGACGTATCAGAACTGTGTCAAGTGATGGCACAAGAGTGGTCG
>CAMCGI010000199.1 GCA_945874205.1 Francisella tularensis subsp. holarctica | reverse complement strand
AGTTAGGGTATACTTTACCTTGACGACAAGGAAAGTATTAAAGTTTTTACCAAAGTAATTCATTATGCGAAAGAAGACAGATAGGCATTTAAATCGGTTTTTTATTCCTTAACGTGCTTTAAATTCCGTTTTCTACAGCGACTCCTAATTCTCCAAAAAGAAGTCCACACGCAATATAAGCTTTTTGTTAAAGTTAGGCAAAAATAACGCTAGTAAAACCTGTTTGTTTGGTTCGTGGTGCTTTTTTGATAACGATCTGCACATCTCGACCTAGCGCATTAAGGCAGGCAATCATTTTAGATTCGCTAATACCTCTAAACTGACCGCGAAGCATAGCGGATACTTTAGGCTGTGGCATATCAAGTAACTCAGCAGCTTGTTGTTGAGTTAAATGGCGATGCTTAATAATGTCGCCAATCTTAATGGCGAGCGATGCTTTAACTTGCATTTCCTGCGCATCATCGAATCCTAAGTCTTGATAAACATTATCTGTTCCTGTCTCAAATTCAGTCATTTTTTACTTCCTTTATAATGTTGTTCAGCATCATTTAATCGCTTGCGAATGAGATCCATATCTGGCTTTGGTGTGGCAATACCATTACTCGACTTCTTTTGGAAGCAATGTAACACATACACCGCATTCGCAAACTTAACTGTGTACACAGCGCGATAGGTATCACCTTGATGATTATCAACCACCTCTAAAACACCAGCACTACCAAAATCCCTTAACGGTTTAGCTTGTTCATGCTTGCCACCTGTTTGCGCTAAATGCAAAGCAAATCCGAAAACATCTTGTACATCATCTAGGAGCGTTCTTAGTTGTTTGAGGCTATCGCTTTCCCAGTGTAATAGCTTAATTGTATTTTTATTCATCGTTTAATTATACCCAAATAGGTATTATCAAACGTCAATTATTCTGTCCAAAATCTGCTAAAACAGGCAGAAATTGGACAGAATGACAAAAACTATGCGTATTTTTTAATCGAAAATTAATTTTTTGAGAAAGGTGGCGCAAAATCAGGGCAATTAGAGATGCCCTGAAAATGTACTTAACCAACCACAGCCCTAATATCTTTCAACAGCAAAAACAATTGATAGGAATCTATCGGACTCGGCTCAAAATCAAAAGACTGATACCACTCTCGTGCTGCATCACTTTTTGCATGAATGAGCAGGCATCGAATACCTGCAATATCGGCAGCTTGCAAGGTTCTTAACAAAGCATCTTTGAGCAATGCTTTACCCAATCCCTTACCTTGATGATATCTATCTACGGCTAATCTTGCCAAAATCATGACAGGTACAGGATGTACAGGTAATCCCTTGCGAATCCGTAACGGACTCGCAAGATACGCGACACTACCCACTGCGAGTGAGTAAAAAGCGATCACTTCATCTTGTTGAGTCGTAACAACGTATGTTTGTGCGCTATTCGCCTTTTGATTGACCAAAGCAAAACGGTGCAGAAACTGGTTTAATGCCGCCTCACCACAATCAAAGGCATCCACGTTGTGCACACTCGATAGCTTTTGAATAGAGGAATACATTAGCGATCTAACACACCGGGTTCATTAAGCAGCTTTTGTAATCTCGGTTTAGAACGAACAGGGCGATCAAGCACATCCATAAAGGTCTGCCACTGCCCTTCATCGAGTGTAAAACGCTGACGATCAGCCAATGTTTGATTTGCTGCTGTTATGCCAGCATCGAGTAAAAACTCACTCACATTTTTGTGACACGCACGTGCCGCATCTTGCAAAAAATGTTTCACCAAAGGGTTGGTTCTAACATCAATTCGTTCTGTCTTGGACAGACTTAATGCACTCATAACGAATATTCCTTGATTTTCAATCATTATATCGTACCGACAACATACGGACAACTCAGAATGTTCTCTATTTTCTACTTTCTTTAACATTATTAGGAGCACGCCATGATTAAATGCTTAAGCATTACACCGCCTGTATTAACCTGAGTTCGACATAAAAAGCATCAAAACAGCATTAAAACCTGCTTATCAGCATAGTCCATCTTGATTGATGGCTTCTTTTCTTGATGTGTATGGCTATCAATCCTGTTATCAGATTTACCGTAAAATTAGTGACACTCCAATCTTCTGAAATACCTTTCACCGCTTAGCTGGGAGCATATCAACTTAACTGGGGGGACTATGTATGGCCAAGGCAAATAAATTGAAGCTAGGTAGTTTTAAGGCGTTAGGGATTCTTAAAAAGTCTTAACGTACGATTTTTTACAAATTCTACGACGACCCCAAGTACACCTGTTTTATGTCAAACTCAGGTTTTAAGGTGCGAGTCGCTGTAGACTTCTGGTTTCGTACCAACGCGACAATTCAGCTTCTTGAACTGAATACTCACCACGGGAGCTACGCCAAATCAAAGAAGGTTCTCTATTACGCATTTTTTCAATGGCTTTCTGTGCTTTAGACATACTAATGTCTTTGCCGCAATACTCGGTATAGAAGGCTAATGCGGCATTATCATACGCCTTAAACCGCTCTTTTTGTGACAACAAATGCAATAAAATTGCTTGTTCTAGCTTGCTCAAACCATTAAACAAGTCGTTAATATCGTTTTCGATACCACCATGATAAACTGCCGCTGCCAATAATAAGCACGCATCGAAATCATCAACTTGTTTTAAAGGATTCAGGCAATCACCAATCGATTCAATGAATGGTTGTGGTCGATGATTAAACAAAGCGAACGCCTGAGATACCTTTGTCTCATCAACAGAAAAGGATAATCTTTTTTCGATACTAGAAGCCACAAAACGAATGAAGTGTTCATCCAATACAGGGAGCGTCTCTACCTTAGAACCAAAAAATGGTGCGCTATTACCGTGCACCAATCGTACTAGCTTATCTCTGTCTGAGCCAGTCATGATAAGCAACAATTTTGTGTCGCTAGGCGAATTCATTTGATCTCTTGCAGACTTAAGCGCAAACATAAGGTTCTCGCCATCACTACTACTCAAAGCTTGTTGTGCTTCGTCAATAATGAGTGCTATTTGCTTGTCATGCGACTTTTGCAAGACGCGCAAAGCTTCGGTAATAGTTAATTCTTCAGCTGGTTGTGTGCTATCGAACTTAAATCCTGCAAAGGAAAAGTTTTTAGCGCCAAATAATTCAGCATATTTCTTCAGCGAGGAAAAGCCCGTCACAAATTGTTCAGCAATGGACTTCTTAACTAAAACGGAAGGATCGACCGAGCGATCAGACCATAAGTCAACATAGGTGGCTAATACGTTATTGCTATTTAGCTCAGGTATTAAGTCATATTGCAAAAACATTGATTTGCCCGTTCGTCTTGGTGCTGTTAGAAAAAGTCCATTACGAATGTCACTAAAAATATCAGGCTTAACGAGTGCCTTAGCAATGTTTTCAGCAAGCTCTGTTCTATGGAAGTGCATAATAATATCCTAAAATATCTAATTAATGATATTATATCTTAATTAAGATATTTTAGGATAATCATTTAAAAAAGCAGCTTAAATTCTTTCCGACAATACTTGACCATTACGCTCCGAATTCTACAGCGACCCCTATTTTATCTCCCCATCCCTTGCCCATAATATTGCTCACGCTCTACTTTTTTTGTTGGCTCTGGCGCTGCCCAACCTAATTGCTTTTCCCATAATTTCAGATAGTTTTTTGAATCGTCAAGCATGATGTGTGCATCACTTATAAAAGCAACCTG
>CAMCGI010000198.1 GCA_945874205.1 Francisella tularensis subsp. holarctica | reverse complement strand
CATAGCACCTGTTTGTGTTTAGCAATACTTGACAGTTTTTGACCAATACTATCAGCAACCCCCCCACCCACACCGACATCGACCTCATCAAAAACCAAGACAGGTAGGTGAGTTTGATCAGCAACACAGACTTCAATTGCCAAACTAATACGTGCTAGCTCACCACCAGAAGCTACTTTATTCATCGGGTAAAGTGCTTGTCCAGGATTGGCAGAAAAAATAATTTGTGCATTATCCCAACCCGTTGGTTGCGGCTGTGTGCTTTGTGTCATTTCCCATGCTAGGCGACTGTGTATCATTCCTAATGCTTGCAACTGTTGCACAATAAGCTGTGCGAGCTTGGGTGCAGCCTGTTGACGTAAACTGCTCAGCGCGTCTGCTTGTATTTTGTAGCTTGCTAATGCTTGTTCGATTTCTCTATCAACAGTTTCTAATGTTTCGCTTTGACCTTGTAAATTATTCAGTTCATCACGAATTGTTTGCAGTTTATGCCATAATTCATTAGGCATGACAAAATACTTTTTAGCGAGTCGATGATAATGACCCAATTGTGTATCAAGGGTGTTAAGCTGATAATCATCAACAATAGTATGACGTTCATGATGTTGTAACTGTTCACTAATATCTTCAAACTCAGTCATTGCCGTTTTATATTGCACAATAAGCGGAGTAAGTCTTTCGTCATGATTGTTAATGTCTTCTAATAAGCGTAATCCCTGTACTAATTGTGTTAGGCAGCCACTACGATCATTACTAATAATTTGCTGTGTTTGTGATAAAGCGTTTACGATATCTTGCGCATGACTTAAACGGGTGTGCTCATTAGATAAGGTTTCATATTCTCCCTCTGTTAAAGGATAGGCAGATAGTTCCTCATGCTGAAAAGATAGCAATGCCATTCTTTCTTGGCGACTTTGTGCATTTGCTTGTAACTGTATGCGAGTTTGTATTAACTTGTTCCAAACACCCCATGCTCGACGTACGCGCTGCTTAATGTCTGGGTGTTGAGAAAATGTATCTAGTAGTGCGAGTTGGACACGGGGTTGTAATAAAGCATGATGCTCATGTTGACTGTGCATTTCAACCAAAAGTTCTGTCAATTGACGCAATTGACTCAGTGTTACACTGGTACCATTGATATAAGCTTTACTACGTCCATCCGCATTAATAACACGACGTAGCAAACAGCTATTTTCTGTTTCATTGAGCTCATATTCATTTAACCAGTCTTGTGCTACACGCAATGAGCTAATATTAAACTCAGCGCTTACCTCAGCTTTATCACAATTGGGACGAACCCAAAAAGGCTGTGCTTTATCTCCCAAAACAGCACCTAACGCGTCAAGCAATAATGATTTTCCTGCACCTGTTTCACCTGTCAATACGGTTAAATTAGGTGCAACGGTCAAAACAGCATGTTCCACCAAAACAAAATTACGAATAATAAGTTCAATAAGCATTTAGAGCTTTTCTCCCCAGTGCAGTTTTTGGCGCAACATTAAAAAATGGTCGTGTGGTTTAGGGTGGATCATAGATACAAGATGACTATGACGCTCAATAAAAATTCTATCTGTTGCCTCTAAATCAAATTTAACATGACCATCGCAAGTAATTTGTGCGGGCTGGTTGCGCTGCTCACTCGAATGAAGTTCAATACGACTGGTGCTTGCGATAACAATAGGGCGGTTGCTCATAGAGTGAGGATTAATTGAAACTAAGGTTAGCGCTTCTAATGAGGGTTGTAAAATGGGTCCACCAGCTGAAAGGGCGTATGCTGTTGATCCTGTTGGTGTCGCAATAATTAGTCCATCGGAGCGTTGAGATTGGACAAAACGATTATCGATAAGTACCTCAAACTCAACCATATGTTCCATTTGTACTTTGTGTAAGACAACATCATTTAAGGCAAGTTGATTGTAGCAAATCTCACCATAACGCTCAATTCGTACGCGTAACATCAAGCGTTGCTCTATTTCATATTGTCCTTGTAACACACGAATAACAAGCTCTTCCATTTGTACAGCAGGAATGTCGGTCAAGAAACCAAGTCGACCTAAGTTAATGCCTAAAATAGGACGTTGCCAATTAACAATGCTGCGTGCAGCCTCTAGGAATGTACCATCTCCACCGACCACAATAATCAAGTCAACTGCTTGTGCTAAGAGGTGTTGTGCTAAACAAGCAGGCTGTTCTGACATAGCAGGATAAGCAAATGCTGCAGCTTCATCAATATGAACAGTACAGCCTTGAGTACGCAAGAGATTTGTGAGTAATATAACCATTTGCCAAGCAGCAGGCGCATCACGTTTAACAATAATACCAATACGAGAGAAGTGCATAGTTCTTTAGTTATAAGGATTGATGTTCGGCTAGGTTACCATGCGTAAGCTTAAAATAATAGACAACAGTATTGTTCTTTTTATTCGTTATCATTTTTTATGCATAATCGACTTGCTCATCATTAGATTATCACGCATCATATAGTGACTTATCTCTAAATTTAATGGAAGCGATGTTATGCGCGAAACAATTTTACAAACAGTAGCGGTATTATCTCAAGCCTTATTAAAAGCAAAAGTTATGGTAGTAACAGCAGAATCTTGTACAGGTGGTATGGTTGCAGAGGCTTTAACCGCATTGCCAGGCAGTTCTGCATGGTTTGAACGTGCGTTTATTTGTTATAGTTATGACTCTAAATATGAAATACTGGGTGTTCGCCCCATTATTATTCAGGAGCATGGTTCTGTTAGTAGGCAGTGTGTGGAAGAAATGGCTGTTGGTGCTTTACAAAATGCACATGGAAAACTTGCTGTTGCCATTTCTGGTATTGCAGGTCCAGATGGCAGCACAATTGATAAACCTGTCGGTACTGTCTGGATTGCATGGGCAGGACAACATATGTCGGTAGTATCGCAATGCTTTCACTTTTCTGGAAATCGTCATGCTGTACGTGAACAAGCAACATTAGCTTCATTAGTTGGTATGTTGGATCGTTTGCAGCATATAAATTAATATTTATTCTGGTTTGTATGGTGGGTATTAGCCCATTATTTTGTTTTATGCGATAATTTACAGTTTAGAGTTCGCTTTGTGCGTGCTTCCCCTTTAGTTAACAGGAGCAATTAAACTCGATGGATGAACAAAAAAAACAGGCATTAACGGCAGCTTTATCGCAAATTGAAAAACAATTTGGTAAAGGTTCGATTATGCGCTTGGGCGATGGCTCAGCTATGCGTGATATTCAGGTTATTTCTACGGGCTCGTTGGGGTTAGATATTGCTTTGGGTGCAGGTGGTTTGCCACGTGGTCGTATTGTTGAAATTTATGGTCCTGAATCTTCTGGTAAGACAACTTTAGCGTTACACGTTGTTGCAGAAATTCAAAAAGCGGGAGGCACAGCAGCTTTCGTCGATGCTGAACATGCGCTAGACCCAAGCTATGCCGAAAAGTTAGGCGTTAATTTAAAAGAACTGCTGATTTCTCAGCCCGATAATGGCGAACAAGCGCTTGAGATTACAGATATGCTTGTGCGTTCTGGTGGTGTTGAAGTGGTGGTGGTTGACTCGGTTGCAGCACTCACACCGAAGGCTGAAATTGAAGGTGATATGGGTGATTCTCATATGGGCTTACAAGCACGTTTGATGTCGCAAGCACTGCGTAAGTTGACGGGTAGTATTAGTCGTACGAATACCTTGGTTATTTTCATTAATCAAATTCGTATGAAAATTGGTG
>CAMCGI010000197.1 GCA_945874205.1 Francisella tularensis subsp. holarctica | reverse complement strand
CATGTTTCTTGGTTAGATATTATTGTCTTGATGGCCGTTGCACCTAGTCGTTTTTTATCAAAAGAAGAAGTGGCGTATTGGCCATTAATTGGTTGGTTAGCGCGACGCGCGGGAACAGTTTTCATTCGTCGAGGTGCAGGAGAGAGCGAGGCAGTAGCACAACAGCTTAACAGGTTGGTTGTGTTGGGTGATCGTGTTTTGTTTTTTCCTGAAGGTACATCAAGTTCAGGCGCACCCTTATGTTTTCATGCGCGTTTATTTTCTTTCCCTTTAAGTTTGGATGTTTCTGTTGCGCCTATCGCCTTACTTTATCGAGATTCGCACGTTATTCCACGTGCCGATTTAGCCTATATTGGCGATCAAACTTTTATGCAGAGTTTAATTCACTTGTTGGCTCAACATGATATTGTTGCAGAAATCAATTTTCTACCTGCAATTAGTGCTACCAATTTAACGCGTAAGGAACTGGCAAAGGCAACGCAGTTAGCAGTAAGTTCAGGTTGGCATGCGATGGTTAATAATGAATTTCATTTAGCGCAGCAATAATACGTTCTGTTGCACCTTGTTGGCTATAAAAATACTGTTGAGCGCGTTGACCTATCTGTAGTGCTTGTTCTGGATGTCGCTGTAAGTTAATTAATGCGCTAGTAAGCTCATCGGCATCGTGAACAATTTGTAAGGCTTGCACACTCAGAAGTCCTTGTTCAATATCGGCAAAATTATGATTATAGTTACCAGCCAATAGGGGTTTAGCTAATGCTGCTGGTTCTAACATATTATGTCCACCCCACGGCACGAGGCTACCACCGACAAAGCAGGCATCAGCCAGTGCATATACGGGCATCAATTCACCCAGAGTATCAATAAGTAAGACCTGTGTTGTGCTGGATAAAGATTGACCCTGTTTAGACCATTGTGTCCAGCGTTCAAAAGGAATAGCGGAATCTGTTAATTTTTGTGCGAGTTCATTAAAATAGCTCGGATGTCTGGGAACTAATATCAGCAGGCTATAAGGATCGTGCGCAATGAATTGGTTGTGTGCTGCAAGCAAAGGTAGTTCTTCGTTGGGGTGTGTGCTACCCGCAACCCATATCCAGCGCTGTCCTATGCGTGATTTAAGTGTTTGTGCTTTATGTGCTAGGTTGGCATCGAGCATAAAATCATATTTAATATTACCCAACAACTGACAATTATCAGCTTGTATACCAAGCCCAATTAAGCAATCACAATCGGCTTGTGTTTGTGCTGCGATGAGTGCAATAGGAGAAAGTAATTGACGTAATAAAGGCTGTCCATATTTAGGGTAAGTTTTTTGTGAGTTTTTCGATAGTCGTGCTTGAATAATAGCAACAGGTACTTTCTGTTGGTGTGCTGTGCGCAGTAAGTTTGGCCAAAACTCTGTTTCCATTAAAATAAGCAATTTTGGTCGTAATGCGTTAAATAAACGACAACGTAAAACTTCATAATCAAGCGGCAAAAACGACACTTTCATATTAGTCACTGCATTGCTTGTCGCTAACTCAACTGCACTTTTGTTGCCGCCCGTAAAAAAAATCGGTAAATTAGGCGAATGATGACGTAAAGCGCGAATTAAAATTAGTGCCGCTTGTGTTTCACCCAAAGAAACAGCATGAATCCAAACAGCCCCTTTAGCAAGATCAGGGGTCGTGAGTGTCCATAGTTGTCGCCAACAAAGACTAGGCTTGTCTTGTTTTTTGCAACGCTTCCAGCTGTAAATAAGCCACAACGGAAAAAGTAACCACATCAGTAGGGTATAAAGCCAATAGCGCATTATTTAATGTCGTAAATTTCGACAACACCAATAATATCATCGCCATCACTCACCAGTAGTGCTGTGATTTTATGGGCTGCCATAACTGACTCGGCTTCACCTAGTCGTGCGTCAGGAGAGATTGTTCTTGGTGATTGGGTCATTAGTTCTGTTGCACTAGCGGTTAAAAAGTCAGCACCTAAGCGAATCATAGCGCGACGTAAATCACCGTCCGAAATAATGCCGACTGTTTTAGTCTTATCTTGTACCAATGTGATGCCTAAACGACCCTGTGTGATACTGCTAATAATATCACTGACGGTTGCAGTTAATTCAACGCTAGGGAGTGGCGGTTTTTTCATAACATGGCGCACACGGGTGAGTAGTTTTCGTCCTAAATTACCACCAGGGTGAAAGCGCGCAAATTCTTCTGGCTTAAAATTACGAGCAGTCATTAGGCAAACTGCAAGCGCATCACCCATAACGAGTGTTGCTGTTGTTGACGAAGTAGGGGCTAATTGTAGTGGGCATGCTTCTTGTGGTACAGCAACATTGAGATGGCAATCGGCATGGATAGCAAGTGTGCTATTAGGCTTTCCTGTCATGGCAATGAGTAAGTTACCATTATCTTTTAGAAAAGGAATAAGTTTAATAACCTCATCCGTTTCACCTGAGTTAGAAATGGCTAAAAAAACATCTTCAGGTTTGACCATACCTAAATCACCATGATAAGCCTCACCAGGGTGCATAAAAAAGCTAGGTGTGCCTGTTGATGCCATTGTGGCTGCAATCTTTTTACCAATTATTCCAGACTTACCCATGCCACAAATAATCAATCGTCCTTGCGTCGCTAAAATACCATCAACAGCACGACTAAAGTGCGCATCTAAGTTATTAACAAGTTTGCTAATCGCATCAGCTTCGATTCGAATAACGCGCCTAGCTTCTTCGATATGATTCAACATAGTTTTTATTTCCTTTTGTGGTGCATGATTAACCATAACACCTAAATATTAATTACAATACAAACACAAAATACAATATTCACATCGAAAAATATTAATAACGATAACCTATTTCTATCGTGTTAAATTCAGTTGCAGGATTAGGAAGTTCAATATTTGAATTAGAAATATGTAAAAATTTATAACCAATACGAAGATTTTCATTTTCCCAACCAAAACCAAACTGATCGCCAAATTGGAATTGAGTTGATTTGCTATAAGTGCGAATATGAACATCACTAAGATAGTGCACACCAATTCCTGTTTCGACATACCAAGGAGAGTTTAACTCAGATTTTATTTTAAATATTGGCGTTAACCCTGTATCGGTAACAGAGCGATAAGGATAGGTGTTATCTGTTTTCCATTGACCAATACTGGCTTGAATGCCAGTGAGCAATACAAAATTATTGCGCTGCCATAGCGGTGTTTTACTTTCTAGTTGATAGTTAAGATAAACACTTGCAATTTCATCATCAGAGCCTGCCATAAGGCTTACTTGATGCATTCCCACGCCAGATTGAATGACGTTATCAAAACCATTGCCATAAAGTGTGCCTGCAATAGCAGAACCTAAGGTTGCACCAATAATTGCTGGTACTGCTAAGCCAGAGTCAGCTTGTGCAATAACTGGAAGGGTTAAAGTTAAAACAGTCGATAAAAATGCAGATCTGAATGATAATGACATGCAAAAAATTCCGTCAAGATTGGTAAAATACCATTTTAACGGATTAGCAAGGATATCTAAAGTGCTGAATTTTACCAAAGCTCGTGTGCTAGTCGTTGGCGATGTGATGCTAGATCAATATTGGTCTGGTGAAACAGGACGTATTTCACCAGAAGCACCAGTGCCTGTTGTACGTGTTCAATCGACGCAAGGACGTGCTGGTGGAGCTGCGAATGTTGCTATGAATGCTGCTGCGTTGGGCGCTCAAGTGGGTATTATTGGTTTGATTGGGCAGGATGAGGCGGGTGATGAGT
>CAMCGI010000196.1 GCA_945874205.1 Francisella tularensis subsp. holarctica | reverse complement strand
CAATAATGGCTTTGGTGATGTTATTAGTAAAATTCAATCTTTGCCAGAAAGCGAACGTGCTGCCATCGAAGCTGATATTCAAGCCGTGTATACACAACAAGCAGCACTAGCAATGGTCGATTCTGATAAAGGCATCACTAACTTGCATGTCCCCAGTAATGTGATTGTCGATGCCTCTATGCCTGCTGCGATTCGTAGTTCGGGCAAAATGTGGGATGCGCATGGCAAGTTACAAGACAGTATTATGATGATTCCTGACCGCTGCTATGCAGGTATTTATCAAGAAACGATTCGCTTCTGTAAAGAAAATGGTGCATTCGACCCGACTACGATGGGCACAGTTCCTAACGTCGGCTTGATGGCACAAGCAGCTGAAGAATATGGCTCACATAACAAAACCTTTGAAATGACGACATCTGGCAATGTTCGTGTCGTTGACAGCAACTCGGGTGCGACCTTAATGGAGCATAGCGTTGAAGCTGGTGATATTTGGCGTATGTGTCAAACTAAAGACATTGCGGTGCAAGATTGGGTAAAGCTGGCAGTGACTCGTGCCAAAATTACAGGTACACCCACTATTTTCTGGCTCGACCCACAACGTGCACACGATGCAAATCTCATTAAAAAAGTGAATACTTATCTTGCCCAGCAGGACACCACGGGCTTAGATATCAGTATTGATTCACCCGAAGGTGCGATTCGTACTACCCTCGCTCGCGCCAAAGCTGGGCAAGATACCATTTCGGTCACAGGTAACGTATTGCGTGATTATCTCACCGACTTATTCCCAATTTTGGAATTAGGTACGAGCGCAAAAATGCTATCGATAGTGCCGTTATTGGCTGGCGGCGGCTTATTCGAGACAGGTGCTGGTGGTTCTGCACCGAAACACGTACAACAGTTTGTTGAAGAAAACTTTTTACGTTGGGATTCTTTAGGTGAGTTTTTAGCTTTGGCGGTGTCAATTGAAGACCTCGCCTACAAAACACAAAACATACAAGCGCAAGTCCTAGCCGATAGCCTTAATGCCGCAATTGGGGTGTTTTTAGATGAAGACAAATCACCTGGACGTAAACTCGGACAATTAGACAATCGTGGTAGCCATTTTTATCTTGCCCTCTACTGGGCGCAAGCTTTGGCAGCCCAAAGTAAAGACAGCGAACTACAAACACGCTTTGCCCCGATTGCCGATCAACTAGCAGCACAAGAAAGCACAATTGTAACTGAATTAGCTGCTGCTCAAGGCAAAGCAGTCGATATGGGTGGTTACTATCATCCTGATTTTAGCAAAACCGTAGCAGCTATGCGTCCTAGTGCGACGTTTAATGCCATTATCGCTAAGCTAGGGGAGTAATTTTAATGAAAGGCATGGTATTTACTGCATTTTTAGAAATGGTTGAAAAGAAGTTTTCTGCGGATATGGTCGATGACATTATTGATGATGCCAATCTGCCATCAGGTGGTGCTTATACGGCTGTTGGTACATATGACCACACAGAACTGGTGAGTATGGTATTAGCGCTGTCTAAACGTACAGGCATTTCTGTTTCAGATTTAGTAGAAACATTTGGTGAAAATATGTTTAGCTTATTTTATATAAACTATCCAAACTTTTTTGCTGGTGTTCCCAATGCTTTCACTTTTTTATTAGGCGTAGATAAAGTCATCCACGTAGAAGTACTTAAGCTCTATCCTGATGCACGCTTGCCTAAATTTGATTGTGAGCTTAATGGCGATACCCTGACCATGATTTATCGCTCGCCAAGATGTTTTTCTGACCTTGCATTAGGGCTCATTACGGGTTGTGGCAAGCATTTCGGTGAAAAGTTACACATTGATCGTGAAGATTTAAGCCCAGAAAGTACTAAGTTTACCATTACTAAAATACGCTAAACGATATGACGACACCGAGCGAAGCGCACAAACTTGATATTTCTGCCACTGAACAACGGTTTCAGCGACGTATTGATCGTGAGCGTATCGCACGTAAAGAAGCAGAAAGGTTACTAGAAGAAAAAAGTCTTGCTCTTTTTAATACTAACCAAGAACTACGTAATCTTGCCGAGAACTTAGAGCAAATCATTGCTCAAAGAACCGATGAATTAGCGCGAGCTTTAGCTGAAGCACAGAGTGCAACCGAAGCAAAAAGTAACTTTCTAGCGACCATGAGCCATGAAATCAGAACACCTATGAACGGTGTTCTGGGCATGACCAATTTGCTCCTTGATAGTGACTTAAAAGAAGAGCAAAGACGTTACGCGCAAATCTTAAAAAATAGCAGTCAAACGCTATTAACCATTATTAATGATATTCTTGACCTATCTAAAATTGAAGCAGGCAAAATGGAACTTGAACAAATTCCATTCAATCTGCATCAGCTTATTGATGAATTACTCGATATTTTTCAATCTCAATGTAGCGATAAAGGATTGGAAATCGCTGTTCAAGTTAACACGAATACACCCGAGTTTGTTTTAGGTGATCCCACTCGTTTACGACAAATTTTCTTTAATCTTATCTCAAATGCGATTAAATTTACCCATCAGGGAAGCATCACGATTCAACTCAAAAAAGTAGATGCAAGCAAAAATCTCATTCAAGCCACGATTCAAGATACAGGCATTGGTATTCCACAAAATGCACAAAAAAAACTGTTTTCAGCCTTTAATCAAGCAGATGCCTCAACCACGCGCGAATATGGCGGTACAGGGTTAGGATTGGCGATTTGCGCAAAACTCACAGCACTTATGGGTGGGAATATTTGGATTGAAAGCAAAGAAAATATCGGTTCTCAATTTCATTTTACTTTTGTTGCGCCAATACCGCTGCAAAAAAACAACATGACATCAATCCATAGTGAACAAGAAGTTAGCACCCAAACATTTGCTGATACTCACTTGCTACTGGTTGAAGATAATTTTGTTAATCGATTATTAGCCACTAAACTACTTGAAAAAATTGGAATTAATCCCGATATTGCGATCAATGGTCAAGAAGCACTGGACAAGGTAAAAGAAAAAAACTACGACATCATCTTAATGGATATGCAAATGCCTGTTATGGATGGGTTAACAGCAACACAACAGATCCGCCTATTATCGAACATAAAACAACCCTATATCATTGCACTGACCGCTAATGCCTTTAGTGAAGACCAACAAGCCTGCTTAGCTGTTGGTATGGATGATTTTTTAAGCAAGCCAATTGACTTTCAAAAGCTAAAACGAGCATTATTAGGCTACACACAATTAGGTTAAGATAAGCCGACGATTCTTAACAACGCATCGCAAAAGATATTTGCATCTTCAAGCTATGGTAGACTTACCAACAACATTGAACCTCCCCATGCCTAAAGGCAGGGGATTCCTGACTTGGACATAGTATCTACATCCGAACGAACTGGGGTCTTGTTAGTTTCGTGAGAAACGAACACCTTGACCAGTTCCGAAGATGCTGTGACGCACGATCCGCTCTGACGGCAACAGTACCGTAGGAAAGCGAGACGCTTTACCATTTGCAGATTGATTAACACATAATCCCGTGCGTCTCAGCAGTGGTTCCACAGCCGACCAACTCTGTTGGAGTTGATGAGGATTATGCGTCTTTCCTGACGCATTTAACGCCAGAAAAGCACTGTACATATCCCGTTGCACACAACTTTTCCATCCGCTAAATTGTGATGACGTTGTGACAAGGGCTTTTTATTGCGAGAGTCTGATACATGGTCGTACTGACTCATCGCAAGTTCTCTGGTGTTTAAC
>CAMCGI010000195.1 GCA_945874205.1 Francisella tularensis subsp. holarctica | reverse complement strand
CCTGTTTTGGCTTCCATTTCTTGCCAAACTAAACGGCTTTTTGATGCGTCAATATCCGTCCACGTCGTGATGCCTTTACGCTCTAATAGTCGCTTTGCCATATTGCAATAAGGACAAATAGGGGTAGTATAAATAACAATTTTATTCATGATAGTTGCCTAATTTGCTAAGGGTTACTTACCTTTTTTATTGTGCTTTGCTAAAGGTAGATTAGCAGAGCGCCATGACGAAATACCACCAGATAAATTGCTGATATTTTTAAAGCCTGCTTTGATCAGCATACCGCAAGCACGTGCCGAACGCATGCCACTTTCGCAGTAAACCAAGGTAGGACCTTCTTTGTGTTCATTTAAGCTTTCTAGTTTTTGTGTTAAATCTGCAATTGAAATATTTTTAGCAACATTTAAATGCCCTGTGCGATATTCATCGACTGAGCGCACGTCTAAAACAAAGGCACCATCATTAATTAAACGCACTGCTTGCTCTGGTGAAACACTGGCATAACCTGCCATTTTGTCACCAAAATAAGTCTGAATAATCATAAAAATGATAATAAATAAAGAAAAAAACAGCAACCATTGCTGTTGTACAAATTCACCTAATAACGCCGAATCCATGAGCAAAACCCTATAAAAGCCAATAACATCGCATGATTCTAACCTATTTTTTCGTTATAATAAAAAACTAAATGTCTAAAAATACAGGAATCACTTAAGATGAGCAGCAATACCCCAAAACATAAGCCCACTGGTTTAATTATTTTAGATGGTTGGGGTTATCGAGAAGCCACTGATTTTAATGCTATTGCACAAGCTAACACGCCCAATTGGGATGCGCTATGGAGTCATTATCCGCACACATTAATTAATACCTCGGGTAGTGTGGTGGGTTTGCCAGCAGGTCAAATGGGTAACTCTGAAGTGGGGCATCTTAATTTGGGTGCTGGTCGAGTAGTTTATCAAGAATTTACGCGCATTTCTAAAGCCATTGATGATGGTGATTTTTTCCATAACCCTGTACTCAATAATACGATGGAAGCGATTGCAGCGAGTGGTAAAGCATTGCACTTGCTTGCATTGCTATCTGATGGTGGTGTGCATTCTCATATTTATCACCTTAAAGCAACCATTAAAATGGCAAGCGATAAAGGTGTCAAGCATATTTATGTCCATGCTTTTACCGATGGTCGTGATGTTGCTCCCAAAAGTGCTGAAGACTATATTGGCGATTTAGAACGTTTTTTAGAAAATTATCCCGACGCACGTATCGCAACGCTGATTGGTCGCTACTTTGCGCTTGATCGTGATAATCGTTGGGATCGTGTGCAAAAAGCCTACAATTTGATTGCTAAAGGTGAAAGCGAACACGCAGCGCATCGTGCGATTGCTGCTGTTGAACATGCATATCATCGTGGTGAAACTGATGAGTTCTTACCCGCTATTCGTATTGGTGAGCGTGTCGAAATCCAAGATGGTGATGCTATTATTTTTACCAATTACCGCTCTGATCGTGTGCGTCAAATCAGTCGTGCTTTTATTGAGCCTGAATTTACTGGCTTTGAACGTGCAACTATGCCAAAACTATCGCACTTTGTCACAATGACTGACTATCATAAAGACTTTGCGCCTAAGTTTGGTGCTGAAGTCGCTTTTTCATCAGTTGAACTCACCAATACGTTTGGTGAATATGTATCGAAGCTTGGCTTAAAGCAGTTGCGTATTGCTGAAACAGAAAAATATGCGCACGTCACTTTTTTTATGAATGGCGGTATTGAAATTCCTTTTGAAGGCGAAGATCGTATTTTAGTACCCTCACCCAAAGTAGCTACCTACGATTTGCAGCCCGAAATGAGTGCGATCGAAGTCAGTGCAAAGCTTTGCGAAGCCATTACCTCTGGCAAATATGATACTTTTATTTGTAATATTGCTAACCCCGATATGGTTGGACATTCAGGTGATTTAGATGCTTGTATTAAAGCGGTAGAAGTGGTTGATAAAGCAATTGGTGAAATTGTGGCGGCAATGAATCGTGTAGGGGGTGAAATGATTATTACTGCAGATCATGGCAATATTGAACAATTGCGTGATCCTGTCACAAATCAACCACACACAGCCCACACCACTAATCTTGTGCCATTGGTGGTGTTTACCACGCGTACTTGCACGCTGCGCGATGGTGGTGCTTTGCCCGATGTAATGCCAACTTTGCTTACTATGATGGAAATTGCTCTACCCGTCGAAATGACAGGTAGTAGCCTGATTGTTTAAGTCAGAACAAGTTTTTGATGTCATCATCGTCGGTGCAGGTGCATCGGGGATGATGTGTGCGGCTACTGCTGGCTATCAAGGCAAGCGGGTGTTATTGATTGACCATGCCCCCAAAGCGGGAGCGAAAATTCGCATATCGGGTGGTGGCAAGTGCAATTTTACAAATCGTACAGTGAGTGCCGCTAATTATCATAGTCAAAATCCACATTTTGTGAAGTCTGCTCTGGCACGTTATCCATCATCGTCATTTATCGACATGGTGGAGCGTCATGGGATTGATTATGAAGAGCGAGATCATCAGCAACTGTTTTGTACAGGCAATGCAGGTGATATCGTTGCCATGCTGCGGACTGAGTGTGATTGGGCTGGGGTTGATATTTGGCTCAATTGTGCTGTTAATCGGGTTGATTGGCAATCTGCGCTTTATACGTTATCCACATCACAAGGTATATTGACAACGCCTAAGCTGGTAATTGCAACAGGGGCTTTATCTTATCCAAAACTTAAAGCCAGTGATTTTGGTTATCGCATTGCTAAGCAGTTTGGGATGCCTGTAGTGCCGTTGCGAGCTGGGCTGGTCGGTTTGCGGATTGATTTGACAAATTGGGCAGACTTGGCGGGCATTTCTCTGTCTGCAACCTTGTCTTGTCAAGGTTACAGTTGGACGCGTGATTTGTTGTTTACCCATACAGGTATCAGTGGTCCTGTTGTGTTGCTCGTTTCTAATGTGTGGCACGAAGGCGTAGCAATAAGCATTAACTTGTTGCCTCATATTGATGCGGTTAATGAGGTTCTGGCATTAAAAGCTCAGAATAAAGAATTGCGCCCGTGGTTGCGCTTACATCTACCCAAACGTCTTGCTGATTATTATTGGCAGTTATATCCACTCGAAGGAAAATCTGCTGAGCTACCCGATGAGGTATTACGCAGATGGGCGCAAGCGGTACAAAATTGGCAAATCAGCCCCACAGGAACGGATGGCTATGCTAAAGCAGAGGTCACGGTTGGTGGTGTCGACACGCAAGCTATTTCATCTAAAACGATGGAATCCTTAACGCAAAAAGGTCTGTATTTTATTGGTGAAGTGCTTGATGTGACAGGCGACTTAGGCGGTTTTAATTTTCAATGGGCATGGGCGAGCGGTGTGGCTTGTGGATTAGCTGTGTCGTTAAAGTCAACAACCCGCCACCTGAGCTAAAGATCTAGGTGGGGGCTTGAGTGGAAACACGAAAGCCAGTTGTCCAGAGGGCTACGAAAGTAGCAGAAGATGGTTATAGGTCGTTAAGACTTACCAGTGAGTGCTTCCTTAGCTCACTGCTCTAAAAGGTTAGAATTATGCTGACGTAGGGTAAGCGTCGAAGGTTTTAATCGCCACGCAAGGGGGAGCCGATTACCGTCAACCTCGAAGGGAGATAATTAGTAGCAATACTAATCGCGTTACAAGTACCGTAAGGTAATTTAGGAGATATTGCCATGGCAGTATTTGTTTTAGACAAACGAAAGCAGGCATTGATGCCATGCAGTGAGAAA
>CAMCGI010000194.1 GCA_945874205.1 Francisella tularensis subsp. holarctica | reverse complement strand
ATTAGCCACAAATACTGTATTTTAATCAGCCGTAACGATGGTTACGGTTATTCATTAACCCAACAACAAGGAGGCGCGATTCCTCCCACAACTTCCGCAAGCGGTAAGTTGGGGTATCCTCGCGAAAGATGATGAAAATTACTCCTTTGCCAGTTAACGAAAGAACAACTTAGTGCAATTAAAACGTTAGCGAGTAATGTTACAGCCCATCTGGATTTGCGCTTGTCGCATAAAAATATTCGTCATTATGTGGATGATTTGCAATTAGCTGCTGCTATTTTTGAAGGTAACGAGCTGCATATTTCGGCAAGTATTGGTATTGCCTGCTACCCTAACGATGGCGATACAGCAGGGAAGTTGCTTAAAAATGCAGATATTGCGATGTATGCTGCTAAAAATAGTGGGCGAGCAAGATTCTGTTTTTTCACGAAAGATTAAGATTAAAAAACAGACTGAATTTCAGCCTGTTTTATATTCGGTAAACTTACCGAGATTACTCTGTTCGTTCAGTGACTTCTAATAGGTGATAGCCGAACTGGGTTTTAACAGGACCTTGTACCACACCAATAGGTGCGCTGAATACGACTTTATCAAACTCAGGAACCATTGCACCTGGACGAAATGAGCCTAGCTCGCCACCACTACGACCAGAAGGGCATTTTGAATGTTCTTGCGCCATGAAGCCAAAATCATCACCTGCTTCAATCTGTGCTTTAATTTCATTACATTTTTCTTCAGTGTCTACTAAAATATGACGTGCGCTGGCCATTTTTGCCATGATATGCTCCAAACAGGTAAGTAAAAGCAGTCATTATAAATCAATATAATGCTCCGTGGCTAAGCTAACTGCCAATAGGTGTTATTTCATCGGTGTTTGTATCAAAACAGTGCAAACTGGCATTGTCAACAGGATAGGTGAGCCATTGGTCGGATGTTGTTTGTTTTGTGATTAAACGTAGTCCTCGAATTACGCCCGCATGAGTCACAACGAGTAACTTAGCGTGCTGTTGTTGATAACGCTTTATTGCTTTAACGCTTTCTTGCAGACGCGTACTGAATTCTGTAAAAAGCTCGGCATTGGGTGGGGTAAATTGGTTAATGTCCGTCCATAATGCTGTTAAGTCTTTTGGGTTTGTTTGCCAAAGTTGTGCAATACTAACACCTTCCCAGTCACCAAAATGATACTCCCGAATACTAGGCAAAACAAACACAGGGCATTGACGTTGCTCACCCAATTGCGTCGCAAAATGATGACAGCGTACTAAAGGAGAGGTCACAATGGCATCAATATTTAGTTTTTCACAAGTTTGATGCATTGCTTGTAGACCAGCAGCTGTGAGTTGGCTATCGGTGCTGCCGTAAAAACCATCGTTATGTTCGGTCTTGCCATGACGCAATAGGGTAATCATTATGCGCCTGCTAATAGGGCATAGATTGCACCCGTACCACCGTCGGCAGGTAATGCAGAGCTAAATGCCAAAATACGTGGTTGATTGCGTAACCACCAATTAACAAAGTTTTTAAGAATGGGGTCATTCGTAGTACTACCCAATCCTTTACCATGAATAATCAGTGCGTAACGTGGGCTTTTATGACGACAACGCAGCAGCCATTGCACTAATCGCTCTTCTGCCTTGGATTCGCTTAATCCATGTAAATCGATAACACAAGGCGTTGAAAAATCACCACGACGCAGACGCGCTAGCTGCTTAGCAGTCACAGCATGATCTTGAAACGATAGGGTACAATGTGCTTGCACACGATCAGCACTGGTTAACTGTTCCCAGCTAGCAAGGCTCACATCATGACTATGTTTTTTTGTGTGTGCGCTAGGTCGTAATAAGCGAGGCTTTGTATGGCAAATTAATGCGCGGTTTAAGCCAGTTAAGCGTTTAACTCCGTGCATGGCTTGTGCGAAATCGGTTTGTGATTCATTGGTCATATTTTTAGTGGTACTTTTTTTGGTGCGATAGGATGGGCAATAATCATGGTGTCGGCACTTTACCCACTTTTGTAGACGTTCATTTTAAAATATATCATTGGCTGTGACAAATAAGTTATTATGAGAAAAAAGTAATTTTAGTTTTTGATATTATTATTTCGGATAAGTTTTCACTATGACCCCACAAGCCTTTATTGCCAAATGGCAAAACAACCCACTCAAAGAACGTGCTAGCTATCAAATGCATTTTTTGGATTTGTGCGAGCTGGTTGGCAGCGACAAACCCAGTCCTGCCAGTAGTGATGATTTTTGTTTCGAGCGCGGTGCAACACGTACAGGTGCAGGGCATGGTTGGGCGGATGTGTGGAAACGCAGTTTTTTTGCTTTCGAGTACAAAACGACAGGTAAAAATCTGGATACCGCGCTCAAGCAGCTAATGACCTACGCGCTTGCACTCGATAATCCGCCTTTGTTGGTAGTGTGCGATAGCGACATTATTCAGATTCATACCCATTTTACGGGCACACCGTCGCAGGTGCATACTATTGCCTTAGCTGATATTGGGCAGTATGAAAATATCGCTAAACTCAAAGCACTGTTTAACGACCCTGATTATTTCCGCCCAAAAATCACCACCCACGATGTCACTATCAAAGCAGCAAGCCAACTGGGTAAAATTGCTGACCGACTCAATAACGCTGGCAATACCCCATTACAAACAGCACATTTTTTGATTCAGTGTGTGTTTTGTATGTTTGCTGAGGACACGAAACTTTTGCCCGAAAAACTTTTTGAAACGGTACTCGACAAATCGACACTTGATGGTAAAAAGGCACAAGCACGGCTCGCGCAACTCTTTCAAGCGATGCAAACAGGTGGTGAATTCGCACTAATCGACATCCCGTGGTTTAACGGTGGGTTATTTGCACAGATTGATGTGCCGATTTTGACGACTGATGATGTCGTCAGTTTGTTGTTTGCTGCCAAAATGGATTGGCGAGCAATTGAACCTGCTATTTTAGGAACGCTGTTTGAACGTGGATTGAATCCCGATATGCGCAGTCAGTTAGGGGCGCATTATACTGACCCGGCTACCATTGTTAAAATTATTAACCCTGTGATTGTCGAACCGTTGATGAATGACTGGCAAAGTGTGAAGGCGCAGATTGAGGTGCAAATGACGCTCTGGCATCGTGGTGGTAAAGGCAGTAAAAAAGCTTTGGATACCGCTAATCAGCTATTGATTACTTTTTTAGAAGCCTTCAAAACCTACCGTGTGCTTGATCCTGCTTGTGGTTCTGGGAACTTTTTGTATTTAGCACTAAAGGCGTTAAAAGATTGTGAGCATTTGGTCAATCTCGAAGCGGAAGCCTTGGGCTTGCAACGTCAGATTATTATCGAAAGCAGCCCTGTTAATGTGATGGGCATCGAGATTAATCCATATGCGGCTGAGCTTGCGCGTGTCACTGTGTGGATTGGTGAATTGCAATGGATGCTCGATCATGGTTATGCCTTGCGCATCAATCCGATTTTGCAAACGCTCGATCATATTACGCAGCAAGACGCGCTCATTCAGTTCAACGATAATGGCACAACACACGAAACTCAATGGTCTGCTTGCACGGTGATTGTTGGTAATCCGCCGTTTTTGGGTGATCGAAAAATGATTGGGGAACTTGGCGAAAGCTATACCACGGCTTTGCGTAAACAGTTTAATGGACGCATTGCAGGCAGTGCAGATTTAGTGACTTATTGGTTCGAAAAAGCACGCTATTTAATCGAAACAGGGCAGTGCCAACGCGCGGGATTGGTTAGCACCAACTCGATTAGGGGCGGTAGTAACCGTAAGGTGTTGTCGCGTATTAT
>CAMCGI010000193.1 GCA_945874205.1 Francisella tularensis subsp. holarctica | reverse complement strand
TCGTTAATACGAGAAAAGGCATCGATAATACATGGCTCATTTAAGCTTTCAGGAATAGCGTGTAAATTGCCTGCATTTTTGACAAAATAAATCCATTTATCTTCGATAGTAGTTAATAGTGTCTCATCTTTAGTAAACTTAGGTAGCTCGATAAAGACTAATTCGACATCATCGCTGTATTTAACCAGTGTTTCTTTTTCTCGTAGCTGAAAGCGGCTAACTGTACTGTTGATGTCCTCGAATAGAATAAAGTCAACGATGGTTAGGGCAATGACTGGATTCAGCAAATGATAGTCTTCGCCTTTTTGTAGCTGATTGGCGTATTGTTTGGCAGCATTATATAAAACACGCTGCTCGATATTTTTGACATAGACAACCTGCATTTCGATAATAATGCGCTTACCATTGGCTAATTTGGCTTTGACATCGACAAAAGTATCTTTCATTCCTGCTAGTTTAGGGGCTTGATAGGGGTCAATAATCTCTAAACTAGCAATACGATATTCACCTTCATACTCTAGCACCGCATTCAAAAAGCTGATTAGAATCGGTTTAGACTCTTCTGCTCCAAAAACACGCTTAAACGCGTAATCTGTTTTAACATCTAAAAAGCGCATGGTTGTGGTGCTCCTTTAATTTTATTATTTCTTAAATTTCAGTGATTATATGTAGTTGATATACTGATTTTTATGTTTTACATCCAATCTAACATCGGTTTGCCTGTTGTGATTGCGAGATGATGCACAAATGACTCTCTATCATCTCTGTTGTCCCAATTGACAACATCAGAATAGTGTTCAAGGAGTTTGATAGAGGGCTTCAATGCGGTTGTATTTCCTACAATAACGGTGTATGTTTTTGCATTTAATTCATCTTGAGCAGTATTGAGAATTAATGCCTTACTTCTGGCTTCTTGTTTTTTATTTGATGTGTTTTCAGTTCTAAAATCAACGGATTGTATGGCATGAAATACCCCATTTTTTAAACAAAAATCACTCACAAGTTCTTCTTCTTGAGAGATAACATAATTTGGCACGATGAGATGCTTATTAATATCATCGGGCTTATTTCCTAACCAATCGTGAAGGCGAAATAAATTTTTTAATTCAATCATTAACCTAGACTTTTCTTCCCTCATTGCGCCTTCTTTTTTATGTGGTGCAGTGAGTAGATTGAGCATCATAGATACTTTTTCTAAATAATTCGCTTCATCATAAAAGCTCATGATACCGAGATTTTCTGATAATTTGATTCTGCCAAACTGGCGTAAAAACTGGTGCTGAGACTCCATAGAGTCCAGCTCCATATCCTGTAAAAAATTGGGGAGTGCATCCTCCCAACTGCGTAATTTACTCACATTAACACTAGGGTCAAAAGCAAGTAGTCGTCTTAAATTGGGCGATAAATGAAATCTTGGCTTACCATACTGCCATGCAATAATACCAATGTTAATGTGTTCAGAACGGTTTTCATGCGGGTAGTGACTAACTACACCAAAAGGAGCTTGATTCATCATCACATCATCTCTTTCGCTGTGTCGATTCTTTGTTGTAGGTTCGTTTGTGTCCACCAATTAACAATATCAGCTACATTAATGTTTGCTTTCCATTCTGGCGGTGCGCTATCGAAAATAGCTTGTATTTGTTGAGCGGAAATTTGTGAAATGCTTGAAAATACAGAGTCTTTATGAGTATTAGATAACAGTGTTTTCTTTAATCTTTGACTGAATCGCTCAATATTCTTTAAGCACTGATAGGTTGCTGTTTCTTTGTTTAAGGCTGTTAATGCAAAAGTATTTTTAACACTGTGAACCTTATCCCAATCAAATGCGAGCGGAATATAAGCATTATTTTCATACTTAAACATCATGTTGAAAAAAGTTCTATCAGGATTAGGTAAAAAGAAATCCAGTGCAAGCATTGAGGAAAAGCTACCTGAATACACTTTTAATAGCTTGTTCATGAGTTCAGATTGATCATCACGAGTAACATCACAAATAAAGGTTGATGGGGGTTCCCATTTAGAGCCAAAGGCTTTGCTACCATCGGGCATTTGTAGAATATCAAAGGCTGGCGTAGCGATACCGACTGCTCGACACATCCAATAGCAAAACCATTCCGTAATAGGAATCCAATCACCATCATCTAGGGTTTTAATGGCATACTTAACACCAGCATCAGATATGCCAACGAGTTTTAAGACCGCTGAGTGTGTATTCGCTGGTAGCGTATCAGTGATTTTAATCGGAAAAATAGATAGTTGCATTACGATTACTTCCTCTTCTTAGTCATTTTTACCATTTTATCCACCCCCAACAAACTCGTCATTTGCTGATACAGCGCGAACAAAAACGCGACACGTTCGCCGTCGTTATTTGCACCTTTGTAGCCATATGCAGCATCAACGGCTTTATCGAGTTTGGCATGGGCAGCGCGTAACGTTTTAGGCATTAAATCAGGATCGTACAAAATAGCCAATGTATTATTGGCATCTTGAGCAAAGGCATCGCTTCGTGCATCGAGCACCGCTTGCGCGGCTGTTTCGATGGCTTGTTTGTGTTTGTCGCTAATGGTTATCCACGGAAACAACTGATACACATTAGGCGAGTAGCGATAACGACTTTCTAAACGCCCTGCGACTGCTCGCATCCACGCATTATGTAAACTGCTTGATAACACACCAAATTCATACAGCCCAACATCAGGAATCATGTAAATTAGATTACTAGGAACAACATCAGCCGTTAAGAAATCAATAGGGATAAATTGCCGACGTTCAGATGATACCTCTGGCACAGCCAAAAAAGTGCTTTTGGGTTGTCTGTTTTGAGTGAACAAATACGGCTGATTGGCTTGTGCTTGCACGCTAGCAGTTGGACTAGCTAAACGTGCTTGTTTTACCCCTTCAATGCGTTCTTTAATTTCTGAGTATTGCCCAATTGTTTTGAGTTGTGCAGGCGTCGCATCGGCAAACCACAGACAATACCGCTCACCACCGTTGAGCAACTCGTAACCGCCTATAAACGGCTTAATAAAGGGCATTAAGTCGGGATATCTTGCCAGCAAATTGGCTTTTTCGTTCGCATCTACAATTAAATGACCGCCATCTGTTGGTTGACTGCCTTTGGTCATCGCAGGCATTCCTGCGGGTGGTTGCGAACGTGACGGTAAAATCATGTTCACCGCATCAACCAAATACGGATTAACGTTGTTGGCAGCAACAGCGTGTGGTTCGCCTTTAATGTCGTCGTAAACAAACAGGGTTTTCTTAGCTGCTTCTTGCAACGCAAAACCAATAATCACCACATGAACAGCCGCTTTGCCTTTTGCTTCATTTGTCCAACTAAAGGTGCGATGAGCAAAATTAATATGAATGCCTTGCGACAACATCCAGCCCCATAAAATACCAACCTGCTCACCTTGGGTAATGCTATTGGTAGAAACAAAAGCACAGCCTGTCTGTCGATTCTTTAGCGTGTAGTGCGTTGCTTTGACAAACCAAGCCCCAACAAAATCGACTTTGCCAAACTTGCCATCTTTGGGAAAAACACGCTCAACATCGGCTTGCTGTTCTTTTGATCGCCATTGATGTCCAATAAACGGCGGATTCCCAACAATAAAACTGGCATTAGGGCAAACGCTGTGCCAGTCGATTTGCAGGGCATTACCATTAACGATATTGGCAGACTTTTTCAGCGGAATACGAGCAAAGTAAGCGCCGAAATGTTCGCTGATTTGCTGGTTCATTTGGTGATCGGTGAGCCATAAAGCAACTTGTGCAATTTGTGCAGGAAACTCTTCGATTTCGATACCATAAAATTGGTTAACATCAATTGCGATAATCGAACCAATATCGAGAACCTGTT
>CAMCGI010000192.1 GCA_945874205.1 Francisella tularensis subsp. holarctica | reverse complement strand
GGGTTAGTGCTTTATGAACGTCGTCAGGAGCAATGGCTCGTTTTAACAAGTCAAGCAAGTGCACGACAACGTGCTAATCAAGTTGTTAAAGAATCAACGCAACACATTGTCTACTTTCTAGGCGTTGGTTTTGGTGAAGAAGTTGTTGCGTGGCATCGTCATACAGCACATAATCCACCCGAACATTTCTTACGTGGTTTCTTACCTGCAATTTATCTTTTTGAGCCGAAAGCTGTTTATTTTTTACTATTTTTGTTAACGGGTGATCGACGAGAATTATTAGCAGATAAGCGATTTTATGCGTTTATTGGCGAACAAGCCTTTGATGATTATTATCAACTTGCTATATCGCAGCCAACAAACTATTCAAAAAAACAACTAACCTATTCTTTTGCACCCAATAGAGAAAGCTTAGCATTACGCCTTGATGCGACAGCTCAAGCGATTGCTACGCATATTGACCAAGCTAACATTAAAGCAATTACGCAGATGAGTCAGTATTATGATTCAGGCTTTGCTAAACGTATCGCTCAAAAAATTAAAGAAAAGCGTTATAGCGAACTTAAAATATTGGGTATTACGAGTCGCTATACTTCATTTTTACAATATTGTACGCGTGATTTGTTATCTGGGTTTGCCGATTTAGGCTGTCAGGTTGAGTTAAGTATTGAATCGAATAATCATTATTTTTCAGTCGGACAAGACACCTTATCCAAGATTTATACGACATTGCCAGATATTATTTTCGGATTAGATTCTTTGCGTTTAGAAGTTATTCCAAAGCATATTCCTTATCATACTTGGATTCAAGACGAGTTAGAAAAGTTAGTGATCCCAGACAAGCCAGCGTTAACACGATATGATTTTGTCGATGTACTTGGAACGGGATGGCAACAGCGATTTGCACAGCGTCCTTATTATCAGCAACATCCTGTTGGGGTTTTACCGTTAGGATTTCATCAAGGAAGTTATTGTGAGTTAACGCTAGATAAAGATATTGATGTGCTTTATGTTTCTCATTTAATTGATCCTGATATTACACTTGAACCCTATCGTCTAGGAAAAAAACCAGCATTTTATTCGCAGCAAGAGCGTCAATGGTTAGAAATTAACGCTATGCCCGATGTTTTTGCAAATGCAATGACGATTATTAGTATTGCATTAGACGCTTTGTCTATGCGTGAACTGTCATTTTTGTTTAGTTTTGAAGAACACAGAAAATCATGGTTAACTCAGCTAGCGATACCGCAATTGAATGATTCTTTATTAGTATTATTGTTAGAGCCAGCAGGGCAGCGTGGACGTATTGGCAATGATATTTTATCACAGTTAAAATATCGCCCGATGCAAGCTTTAGCAAAGGCAGGCATCAATATTGCTTTATATGGTAAGTACTGGGAGTATAAAACAGATTTAGTGCCTTTTGCTAAAGGGGTTGCTGCTAATGGTGAAGCATTAAATGAGCTACAAAATCGTAGCAAAATTTGTATTAATAATAGTGCACAAATTAGTTTTCATATGCGGGCAGTAGAAATTATGGCATCGGGTGCATTTATGCTTTCGCGTCGTATTGCGCTAGATGAAGATATTATGCCTATTACGCAGTTATTTAGTGAGGATACTGAAGTGATCATGTTTAATGATGAGCAACAGTTAGTTGAACAGGTTAAATATTATTTAGGACAACCTGAGCGGTGTCAAATTGTTGCTCGGGCTGCTATGTTAAAATTAAAAGAGAAACATAGCTATCAACATCGTGCACAACAGATATTAGATGATATTGAGCAGCGTTTTACTGTGCTATAAAAAAATAAGGAATAGAATATGTTAATTGCATGGCGTGAACTAGCACTGAGTGCGACGGCAACCCTTAAAGATGCGTTACGTAATTTAGATCAAAGTGGTAAGCAAATTGCACTGGTTGTGGCAGAGGATAATCGCTTATTAGGGACATTGACTGACGGTGATGTTCGACGTGCCTTATTAAAAGACATTCATTTGACCTCATCTGTTACGCAAGCGATGAATACAGATCCTACTGTCGGTTATGAGCAAGAACATCTGTTGGCATGGCGTAATAAATTGCAAGGTAAAATCATTCGACATTTACCTATTGTAGATAGTGAGCATCGATTAGTTAATTTGTATTTTGATCGTCCTATTGCAACAAAGGGACTACCTTATCCTGTGGTACTTATGTTGGGCGGGTTGGGTACGCGTTTGCGCCCCCTAACGCAGACAGTGCCTAAGCCTATGCTAAAAGTTGGTAATCGTCCTATTTTAGAGCACATTTTAGAAACCTTAGTTAGCCAAGGATTTACCGAGTTTTATTTTTGTATTAATTATTTAGGTAACATGATTCGGGCTCATTTTGGTGATGGAACAAATTGGGGTGTAAAAATCCATTATGTTGAAGAGCAGCAACGTATGGGGACAGCGGGGGCATTAAGCTTATTACCGCACACCATGCAGATGCCTTTTTTAGTTATGAATGGTGACTTACTTACTAAAGTCGACTTTAAGGCACTAATGGAAGCTCATCGCGATAATCATGCATTAGCAACGGTTTGTGTGCGTGAGCATGAGCATCAAGTGCCCTACGGTGTTATTGAGTTAACTGATAATCGAATTGAGCGCGTGGTTGAAAAACCAACCTATCGTTACTGGGTGAGTGGTGGTATTTATGCTTTATCGCCACAAACACTATCCTATATTCCTAATGGTCAGTTTTATGATATGCCAGAGTTGATTGATAAAATTATTGGTGAGAAAAAACAGGTAGATGCGTTTCAATTACAAGACTATTGGTTAGATATTGGACAAATGCCCGATTTTGAACAAGCACAAACCGATTATGAAAGTCAGTTTTCGCTAGGACATAGCACATGAAGCTGTTAGCTCTGATTCCATCGCGTGGCGGATCTAAAGGGATTGTGGGTAAAAACATTATTCCTTTGGCAGGTAAACCACTCATTGCTTGGACAATAGAAGCAGTAAAAGCTTCTCGTTATCAGTTGGATAGTTTTGTTTCAACCGATGATGATGCCATTGCTCAGGTTGCTAGCGATTATGGTGCACCAACGACTTATCGAAGACCCGCTGCTTTGGCAAGTGATAGTGCAACGACTGTAGATGCTGTACTCGATGGACTGTCGTGGTTGGCTGCACAAAATAAAGTATATGATGCCATTATTCTATTACAGCCAACTTCTCCTTTACGCACTACGGCACAGTTAGATGCTGCAATTGCGCAATGGTTAACGCACGATACACGCTCTTTGGTGAGTGTATGTGAGCCAACACATCCTCCCTATCTTATTTTTGAGGCACAATCTAATGGTGATTGGCGTGGGTTAGCCCCTTTACCTGAAAGTGGTCGTCGACAAGATATGCAGCATCGTTATGCACAGCTTAATGGTGCTATTTTTATTCAATCAACGCAACGATTGATTGAGACGAAACGATTTTTTGAACCAGAGCATAGCCAGTTTTTCTTTATGCCAAGCGAGGCAAGTATTGATATTGACTCACCTTTAGACTTGGCTATGGCAGATTACCAGATGCAGCATCGCTGCTAATATTACGGAACCCATATTATGACGTTAACGCCTTCAACTATTTCGACAGCTTCGATTTGTTCACTACCTTCAACTCGCTTATCCAATCTGTCGACACCTGTTGTATCCACGCCCAGTTTATCGTTGCTAGAGCCAGATGATGCTGATATATTTTCTACACTCTATGAAACCCCTTTAGGAGAACGTGCTTTTGCAGCAATTAACGGGCATGTTTTTGATAAAACAGGGTCTGTTGGGTTATATTCGCGTACATTTTCCGAGGAGTGGTATGCAACACCGAACCGTTTACTGTTAATTATG
>CAMCGI010000191.1 GCA_945874205.1 Francisella tularensis subsp. holarctica | reverse complement strand
GATAAAATATCAACGTAACCAGAACCCGATACACCCAATGGACCTAACACCAGTGTATTACCCTCTAGTTGACGCAATTCTGGCAACCACAAGCTTAATGTTGCATATGCCACTATTCCCAAGATAACACCCACAATTGTTCCGGGAATAATGGTAATGAATCGCCCCCCATAGCCCATTCCTAAAGCGGTCACAACGCCTACCACAATCGCAGTCGTTGCCCACAATTCGGGAGAAAGCAAAACGGATATAAATGAATGCGTACCAACAACGCCTAAAAAAGGGGCAATTTGGCTAATAATAATAATTAACCCTACTGCCGTCATGTAACCACTAACGACGGTATGAGGCAAATATTTGACAATGGTACCAATACGTGTAAACCCAATCAGTATTTGAAATAACCCTGTTAAAATACCTAATAACATCATTAATAAAATAATTGATTCTGGTGGTGTACCACGACCCACCATGTCGATTGCAAAGGCTGACATTAATGCTGTCGCTGGCGCACAAGGTGCTGTAACCAAACGATCAGTTCCCCCTAAAATCGGAGCAATAACACCCAGTGCAACTGCACCCAATACCCCAGCAAATGCACCTAAGCCTGCATATTCAGGACCAATTGCCGCGTAAATCGTTACCCCAAAAGCAACTGAAGCGGGTAAAACAACCAGCATTACCGCTAAACCGCCCCATGCATCTCCTGCGATTTTCATATAACAAACTTCCTTTTTTAAGATTAAAGAAACCAACCACCAACTAAGTTAGTCTGTGTACGATTGCCATGCAACTCACCACGTGGTGCAATGCGCCATTCCCAACGTGCATCTGGCTGTGAACAGTCTAAGCCACGCCATGCATCGATACTTTGCAATAATTTATTGTTTTCACTATATTGCCATTCTAAGTCTGCAATGAGACAAACAGACGCACCCGAAGAACGAAATGCTTTTAAATAATTAAGATGAGATTGTAATAATCTTTGCGACCATATATTCAGTTGTTCGTCAGTAAATGTGTGTTGTTGTGATTCTAACCACGCTAATGGCTGCACAGGCAACTGACCCAAAATATTAGCAGAAAGTACGAATCGAATCGAAAAACTACCCGATTGCCAGCGCTTAGGTTGATCGAAATTAAGTTTTCCTTTGAGTAAATCAGCTAATGATTCAGTAATGTCATGTTCAATAAACTTTACGTTTGGATGTTTTCCCCACTCTTTTTTAGTTGAACTCAAGTGCACCATATCTACCAGCCAGATTTCATCAAAATGCGATAATAAGGCTTCTTTAGGCAAATCTACACCCAACCCCGACCCTAAAACCACAGCAACGCCCCCTTTTTCTTGTCGCGCAATGCACGCCTGAGTAAAAGATTTTGCTTGTTCACAATGCGCTGCCCAAGCAACTTCACAGCGTTTAGTCCGTTCTCGCATCGCGATTGCTTCGTACAAATAGCCTAATTTACGTGCCTGTGGTGCACAGTCTGTTGTCAACCAAGTTAATAACTCACTAATCATTCATCAAGCCCTAATTGCTGTGATTTACGTGTTAGCGTGTTACGCCCCCAGCCCAATAGTGCGGCAGTTTCTTGGCGATGAAAACGCGTAAATTGCAACGTTTCTTCAATAAGGACACGTTCAAACATCTGCTCAGCCTCGGTATGCAAACCTGATTTTCCTTGCTGCAAAAAATTGCGTGCATACAGTCGTAATGGTGTTTGCCAGTCTTCTGTTCCCATACTTTGTGGCGTATTTTGCGGTTGACGTAATTCTAATGGTAAATCTTGAACAGTTACTACTTTTCCAGGACTCATGACTGTTAACCAAATACATAAACTGCGTAACTGACGAATATTTCCGGGCCAGTCTAAACCAGCTAAATAGTTTTCAACATCACCTGATAATTGCTTTTCATCAACACGTAATAACTTTGCTTCAGCTGTCATGTAATAACGTAAAATTAACGGAATATCTGTTTTACGCTCACGCAATGCGGGAATTTGAATACGAATAATATTAAGACGATAGAGTAAGTCTTCACGGAACTTACCTTCACGTACCATTTTTTCCATATTTTGATGCGTTGCTGCTAAAATACGCACATCTGCATGCAAAGGGTCATGTCCACCAACACGATAAAAACTACCATCGTTAAGTACACGTAATAAACGAGTCTGTAACTCAATAGGCATATCACCAATTTCATCTAAAAACAATGTGCCACCATCAGCCTGCTCAAAGCGTCCTGCCCGTTGCATCATCGCCCCTGTGAAAGCACCTTTTTCATGACCAAAAAGCTCTGACTCTAGCAAATCGCGCGGAATTGCTGCTGTGTTAATGGCAACAAATGGCTTATCTCTGCGTAACGATAGTTCATGCAGTGCTTTGGCAATTAGCTCTTTACCTGTGCCTGTTTCACCATTAATTAACACAGTGACGTCAAGTTGTGCGACACGCCCCATCACACGAAATACTTCTTGCATAGCAGGTGCTGAGCCAATAATATTAAGTGGCTGCTTTTCATCATCTTTATTACGGCGACGACGTGCAGGCACACGTTTAGCAATTGCACGCTCGATTAACTCAATCGCTTCATCTAAGTTGAATGGCTTAGGTAGGTATTCAAACGCTCCCCCTTGATAGGCAGAAACTGCTGAATCCAAATTCGCAAACGCAGTCATTAAAATGACAGGCAAGCTAGAATCGTGTTGATGCGCTGCTTGCATTAAAGTCAACCCATCAACATGCGGCATACGAATATCACATACTAAAACAGCAGGTAAGCTTATTGCCAAAGACTCCAATGCTAAACGAGAGTCAGCAAAAATACGCGTTTTCCATGCTTTATCTGATAACGCTTGATCCAATACCCAACGAATAGAAGCATCATCATCAACAACCCAAACTTCAGGTATTTGTTCACTCATAACTGTCCCCAATTATTATTTTCTTTTTCGTTAATTAAGGGTAAAAACACCCGAAATACCGTATTTCCTTTTTGACTTTCTGCCAAAATCAATCCACCATGCTGATGCACTATACTTTGTGCAATAGGCAAACCAAGCCCAGTTCCTTCCGCTTTATTGGTAATCATTGGCAAAAAAATGGCATCAATTAACTCAGGAGGAATACCCTCTCCTGTATCAGACACTTCTATTGCCACCACTAAAGGGTGCAACTGATTACCTAATGTCATTTTATGGACAACTCTTGTACGAATAATTAACTTACCAACACCATGCATGGCATCAATTGCATTACGCGCTAAGTTTAAAAAAACCTGCACCAATCGATCAAAATCCATTATAAACTCAGGCAAACTAGGGTCATAGTCTTTATAAAGACGAATACCTTCAGGCAACTGACCCGAAACAACTTGTGTAACATGCTCCAACACAGCATGGATATTATGCGTTACCCAATGTGCAGGCTGATTGCCGCCGAGCATACCGTCTAGTAAATTATTCAGACGCGTAGTTTCTTTAATAATAACATCGACAAATTCTAACTGACGTGCACTCGTTAGTTGGCGTGCTAAGAGTTGCGCAGAGCCTGAAATACCTGCTAATGGGTTTTTAATTTCATGCGCTAAATTACGGGCTAATAACGTACTCGCCTCGTATTGAGCCCATAAAGCTTCTTCTTGACTAATTCTATCGAAGCGGTCGCGCGGTGTCATTTCTAGCACCCACCCTGCAACAGGCATTTCAACAGGGGTAAGTGTGCAGGTTAGACGTACATTTTTGTTATCTGCTCGAACAATAGGAATATCATGCAAAGTCAACGACTGCTGTAACGAATGCACAGCAAGCTGACTATCAACATCAGGCATAAGTGATGCAACAGGTGTTCCCTGAATACGCCGAACACTCACCCCTAATAACTCTCCAGC
>CAMCGI010000190.1 GCA_945874205.1 Francisella tularensis subsp. holarctica | reverse complement strand
ACACGACTAAAAAAACAATAGATAAATGTTGTTTTTTATTAAAAATGTTACAAATAAGGAATAATAATGACGATTGCACAAAGATTATGGCTATTGGTTACAGGGTTTAGTTTGTTTCTCGTTGTTTCTATCGGCATGGGTTTTTATACCAGCCAACAGTTAACAATAACGATGATGGAAAATAGCCAATTGGCAGAGGCGCAGCGTCTTGTAAATCGCTTGGACAGATACACAGGGGAAACAAAAGTCGAATTATTGGCAGCTTTGCAGCATAATCCTGCTAATTCAGAAATTGTGAAGTTACATAAACATGCGGTGGATCAGCATTTAACAGCGATTGTTGACATTAGAAAAAACATTATTGAAACCGTAACACATTATGCGAATATTCCTGTCGCACAGCAGTTTGTCGCGGAGTTAGAAGACTATAAAACAAAAAGAACCACTTTAGCTGCCAAGGGCATCGATCCGATTATCGAGTTAATTAAACAAGAACAATTCGAGGCTGCTGCCGAGTATTTAATTATGACTTATAATCCGCTTTACACAGAGACAATGGCTGCTCGTGCTCAATTATCTAAACGTCTTGTAGCACAGATTATTGAAAAAGAGGAACAAGCCAAAAGTGGCGCTGCATGGTTGCAGCAATTACAGCTTATTTTGGGCGTTTTGGCATTGGGTTTTGGAATACTCATCGGGTGGGTTGTTGTTCGTTCTGTTAAAAACAGCATTAACAGCTTATCCTCTTCTGTTGTACAGGTTGCTTCTTCAATGCGCTTTAGTGGGCAGTTAAGTATTCCTCAAGATGAATTTGCCTCATTGGTAACGGCAGTAAATGCTTTATTTAATGGCTTAAATAGCTCAATTTCTGAAGCAAATAAAGTGGTTAGTGCCATTGCTAATGCTGACTTTAATCAACGCATGACAGGTAACTATGTTGGAGATTTAGAGGTATTAAAACAAGGTGTTAACGGTTCTGCTCATTCTGTATCTTTTATGATGCGTGAATTAGAAAAAGTCATGCTGGGGTTAAATGCAGGTCAATTTAATGTTCATATGGACAGCAAAGTTCCGCAAGCTTTCCGAGATTTAGTGGAAGTTGCCTTAAATAATATTCATGCTGTCATGGGCGATATTAATAGCGTAATGAACCAAATGAATGCAGGCGATTTCAATGCGCGTGTGAATGCCAATGCCGCTGGTGATTTATTAGATATAAAAAATAATGTTAATAATTCGATGGATAATATTGCTAAAGCCATTACTGCAATTAGTGAAGTTGTTTCGGCACAAGCGGATGGTGATTTAACAAAAGCATTACCTAGTGGTGAATTTAAAGGTCAATTGCACGATCTTAAAAACGCGATTAACTACTCTTCAGCTAAAGTTAAAGAGGTTGTTGCGCAAACAGTCGTTTCCTCTAACATTGTGAGTGAGGCGGCAAACCAAGTATCGCAAGGTTCATCCGATTTATCGGGTCGAGTGCAAGAACAGGCAGCAGCATTAGAACAAACCAGTGCAACCATGCACGAAATGACCACGGCGGTGCAAGCCAATACGGACAATGCACGAAAAGTTGCGGATCTAACCAGTCAAGTACAACATCAAGCGAAAGACGGTGTTGATGTTATGCAACAAACGATCAGTGCGATGCAGTCGATTAAAGAGTCGAGTAATAAAATTAGTGATATTGTAACCATTATTGACAGTATTGCTTTTCAAACCAATTTGTTAGCTTTAAATGCTGCAGTAGAAGCAGCACGAGCGGGTGAACATGGTCGCGGTTTTGCGGTGGTGGCTTCCGAAGTGCGTGCGCTTGCAGGCAAATCGGCAGAAGCTGCTAAAGATATTAAAACACTGATTACCGATAGCGTGACGCGTATCGAAAACGGTACTCATTTGGCAGACAAGTCAGGTGAAATGCTTAACGGTATTGCAGGTTCAATTCATCATGTTGCGGGTATGATTGGAGAGATCGCGGAGGCTTCTAATGAGCAAAGTATTGGGATTGGACAAGTTCATCTTGCCATTGCTGATATTGACAAGGTAACACAAGAAAATGCCGCCTTGGTAGAAGAAACTACAGCCGCCGCTGAAAGCTTAAGTAACGAAGCGAATACTATGCGTAGTAATATGGCATTTTTTAAAACAGGAGCGGCAACGGTAGTTTCGTTGCGTGCGAATACAGTAGGGGCGAACTCTCATGGTCGCCCGGCATCTAAACCAAGCGGTCGCCCGGCATTACCAGCACCAAAAAAAGCAAATAATCAGGAATGGGGTGAGTTTTAATCCGATTTATTTTTGATAACTTTGCCGCCCTACGGGGCGGTTTTTTATTCTGTTACAATCAAAAAAAGCAAGCCATTATGACGCTCAAAAATCTACCCATTGGTAGTACATCAAGTCGGCATGATTTTTAATCAAACAGCGCGTAATTTGGTGCAGATGGATTGGATTTAGTCTTTATTACAATTTTATGAACAAATTTTACTTATCGGCTGTTTAAGTTTCTTTATCTGATTTTAGCGATATGTAAGTGTTTTTTAGTAATTATGCTTGTTTTTTTCTTGTTTCTCATAAATTTTATTAATGAGCTTTATCAAATGCGAATTATTATCACTTGACATTGCGGGGGGGGGGGGTAACATAATGCACTCTGAAAAACAATACAAAAATATTGCTTTTTCTTAATATTTTTTGAAGAATGGAGTAGTGCATGAAAATTTCTCAACGCCTGAATTTTTTGGTCGTTTTAAGTGTTGTTATTATTTTAACCGTTTTAGGCTTAGGTCAGTATAGCGTCAATCGATCAAGCTATATCAACAATCAAACGCTTGTAGTCGAAAAGCTACATACGTCATTATTAGAGTTAAGACGACATGAAAAAGACTTTCGTTTACGTTTGGATATGAAATATATCGGTCTTCATGAACAAGAGTTTACGCAATCTATGGCGCTTATTGCCGCATTTGATCAAGATATTACAGGTAGTACAGGTCATCTCAAAGAAGCCTTTGCTAATTATCAACGCAGTTTTTCCAGTTACGCTAAAGAGCAAAAAAATATTGGCTTAAGTCCAGAAGATCAACTTTATGGTTCTTTACGTAGTGCCGTTCATCTTATCGAAACATCGCTTAAACAGGTTAAGCAATACGAACTTATGACCGAAATGTTAATGTTGCGTCGCCATGAAAAAGATTTTATGCTCAGAACCGATCTTAAATATCTGGAGTCTTTTGATAAATCGTATGACGCTTTTAGTAGTAAACTTAAAACAGCGGGCTTAAGCGAACAATTAACAAATGAAATTGTCCAACTATCTGTTGGTTATAAAGATGCCTTTCATAATTTGGTTGAGGCTCAAAAGAAATTAGGGGTGAAAGGGGTTGACGGCTTATCAAAGGCAATGAGTCTTAGTGCCGAAGCCTTAGCTGTTGAGTTGGATGAGTTTATGCGCAAAGCAAGCAAAGAAGCTCAAGAAGAAGCACAGGAAAATCAAATACTTTCTTTAACGCTTGCTGTGTTAGGTGTATTTTCACTCATTGCCATTATTTTATGGACACGTCGTGGTGTGTTGCGTCCTTTGTCTTCACTCACAACAGAAATTACTGAGTTAACACGTTGCATTAGCTTCAAAAACCCACTTTCTTATCAAGGAAAAGATGAAATTGGCGATGTTGTTCATGCTTTAAATGGATTGTTAATATCTTTGGATAAAGGATTTACAGAGGCAAACCTAGTTATTTCTGCGATTGCAGCAGGCGATATGAATAAACGCATTAGTAATGACTATATTGGTGATTTAGATGCCCTCAAACAAGGCGTTAACGGTTCTGCAAATGCAATTTCACAGGTTATTAATGAATTGTCTTCTGTCATGTCTTCTTTGCAAGCTGGTCAGTTTAATGTGCAAATAAACGGTCATGCATCTGGTATTTATAGT
>CAMCGI010000189.1 GCA_945874205.1 Francisella tularensis subsp. holarctica | reverse complement strand
GAGGACCAGGCACAGCGATGGCGTTTGCATTGGTATTAATAGAGTCTTTGTTGGGTATCGAAAAACGTCAAGAGGTTGAAGCTGAACTTGTTCGTTGACAGATGTGATTACTCACGTTACAATGAGATGATAAAAAATACAAAACCCCGTCCATACGGGGTTTTTTCATTTGCTGGAGGCTGTGATGACATTGTCGGAAAAACTAGAACAAATGTTAGCCCCTGTTGCGACAGGATTAGGCTATGTTCTGTGGGGGTTAGAGTTTGTTCGTCATGGACAAACTGCGACCTTGCGTTTATATATCGATAAAGTGGGCGGAATCACGGTTGATGATTGTGCCAAGGTTTCACGCCAAGTGAGTGCGTTAATGGATGTCGAAGATCCTATTGATGTACCTTATCGACTTGAAGTGTCATCACCAGGGTTGGAGCGATTGTTTTTCGCATTAGATCAGTTGCCTGCCTATATTGGGCAAGAAATTAAAGTTCGTACTCACAGTAAAGGGGTGGGACGTAAACGGAATTTTGTTGGTCACCTACGATTGGTGGCTGATGGGGCATTGACCATCGAAGATGAGATGGGGCAGATGCAGAGTTTTTCATGGGGTGAGGTTGATAAAACTTCGCTCGTTGTTCGATTTGATGATTGAGGGCGATAAGCGTGAGCAAAGAAGTATTGCTGGTAGTTGAAGGTATTGCAAACGAAAAGCGTGTTCCTAAAGAGGCTATTTTTCAGGCGATTGAAGCGGCATTAGCGATGGCAACACGCAAGCGTCATGATGATGCGTGTGAAGTGCGTGTGGCGATTGATCGTAAAACAGGTGAATACGATACGTTTCGTTTTTGGGAAGTAGTTGCGGGCGAAGAAGAGTTAATTGATGGCTCTATTCAAATGACACTAGAGCAAGCACAAAAAATGGATGCGGGTGTTCAAGTCGGTGAGTGTGTCGAAGAACAACTAGAGTCGATTGATTTTGGTCGTATTGGTGCGCAAACAGCAAAGCAGGTTATTTTACAAAAACTGCGTGAAGTAGAGCGCGCTAAAGTGGTCGAAGAATATGGCACACGTGAAGGCAAGTTGATCACGGGTGTTGTTAAGCGTGTCGATAAAGGCATGGTCTTTTTGGATATGGGCGAAAACGTCGAAGCAGTTGTGCTTAAGCAAGAACAGTTGCCTAACGATAGTTTTAGAATGGGCGAACGTGTGAGAGGACATCTTAGCGAAGTTAAATTCATGCCACGTGGTCCACAATTATTTATGTCTCGCACCTCACCTGAGATGCTGATTGAATTGTTCAAAATCGAAGTGCCAGAAGTCGGTGATGAAATGATTGATATCATGGGTGCTGCTCGTGATCCTGGTGTGCGTGCTAAAGTGGCTGTGCGTGCCAACGATAAGCGTATCGACCCGATTGGTGCGTGTATTGGTATGCGTGGTGCGCGTGTACAAGCCATTACCAATGAGTTGGGTGGTGAGCGTATTGACGTGGTACTATGGAACGAGAACCCTGTACAATTTGTCATCAATGCAATGGCTCCTGCTGAAATTGTTAAAATTACGATGGATGAAGAATTGCATAGTATGGATTTGGCAGTGCCTGATGATGGACTGGCAAAAGCAATTGGTATTCGTGGTCAAAACGTACGCTTAGCAAGCGAGCTTTCTGGCTGGGAGCTAAACGTAATGACGCTTTCTGATATGCAATTAAAATCAGAAAAAGAGTCAGCAGGTCAAATTAAATTGTTTGTTGACTCATTGGGCGTTGATGATGAGCTTGCATATGTGCTGGTGTCTGAAGGATTCAGTAGTGTCGAAGAAGTTGCTTACGTTCCTTTAGCAGAAATGCTTGACATTGAAGGGTTTGACGAGGATTTAGTGAATCTATTGCGTGAGCGCGCAAAAGATTATTTGTTAACAAAAGCAATCGAACGTGAAGAAAAGAAAGAAAATCTTCATCCATCTGAAGACTTACTAGCCTTGGATGGTATGACTGAAGATCTAGCGTTGGTATTAGCAGAGAATAGCATTAATACACAAGAGCTATTGGCAGAATTGGGTGTTGATGAGTTACTGGATTTGGTTGATATATCAGAAAAAGATGCCTCTGCTTTAATTATGGCGGCGCGCGCGCCTTGGTTTGCTTGAGAATAAGGAGGTCAGTTATATGGCCGATATGACTATTGCGCAGTTTGCGCAAAGTATGAAAATGGGTGTTGAACAGTTGGTTGAGCAATTAGCAGCAGCAGGTGTGCGTGCGAAACGCAGTCAAGACAATGTAACGGAAGAAGAAAAAAAGAAATTATTAGGTTATCTCGAAACCAAACATGGAAAATCGAATAACGCAACACCCAATAAAGTAACACTAACACGCAAAACGACACAAACGCTGAATGTAACGCCTAATGCTAACAACAAAGGCGGTCGCACAGTGGATGTAGAAGTGCGTAAAAAGCGTACTTACATTAAACGTGAAGATGAGATTACGCCACCTACACCTGCTGTAATTAAAACTGAACCTGTTGTCGTGCCAGAGGTTATTATTGCCGCTGTCGTTGTTGAACCTGTTGTTGTCGAAAAAGAAGTTATTGCTTCTGTTGAAACGGTATCAACAGTAGCCGATGTCGCAGTAGCAGCAACAGTCCCACCAACAAAAGGCTTTATTGAAGTCGCGCCTGCGCCTGTGCGTACGCCCGATGCCATTGAACCCATTGATAAAAAGAAAATTGTTAAACACGTGCATAAACAAAATAAACCATCGCCTAAAGCGGATCAAAATGAAAGTCGTTTTAGTAGAGGTGCTAAAAAAGCACCACATCAGTCTAAAGGTACTAAAAAGCAGCAAATTGATAATCAACATGCCTTTAAAAAGCCTGTAGCACCGATTGTTCGTGAAGTTGCCATTGGCGAAACGATTACCTTGGCAGAACTGGCAGATAAAATGTCGGTAAAAGCCTCTGAAGTCATTAAGTTCATGATGGTGAGCTTGGGCATGATGATGACTATTAACCAAACGCTAGATCAAGAGACAGCGGTTTTGGTTGTTGAAGAAATGGGTCATACTGCAAAAGTCATCAATGAAAATGAGTTAGAAGAAGCGTTGTTGGCTAATGCAGGTGAAGGTATCTTAGTGACGCGTTCTCCTGTGGTCACCATTATGGGTCACGTTGACCATGGTAAAACATCATTACTCGATGCGATCCGTCGTGCGAAAGTGGCGCATGGTGAAGCAGGTGGTATCACTCAGCACATCGGTGCTTATCATGTCGAAACAGAACGTGGTGGCATTACTTTTATTGATACACCTGGTCACCAAGCCTTTACAGCCATGCGTGCGCGTGGTGCTAAGGTAACGGATATTGTTGTATTGGTCGTTGCTGCCGATGATGGCGTGATGCCACAAACGGTCGAAGCTATTCAGCATATCAAGGCTGCAGGCGTTGCGGTGGTGGTTGCGGTTAACAAAATGGATAAACCTGAAGCCAATCCAGATCGCATTATGCAAGAACTTTCTGGTTATAGCATTGTGGCAGAACAATGGGGTGGTGATGCTCAGTTTGTACAGGTTTCTGCTAAAACAGGGCTTAACTTAGATACATTGTTAGAAGCTATTCTTGACCAAGCTGATTTACTAGAACTTAAAGCAATTAAAGATGCGCCTGCTCATGGTTCTGTGCTCGAGTCTCGCTTAGATAAAGGACGTGGTCCTGTAGCAACGGTTCTTGTGCAACAGGGTACATTACGCAAAGGCGATATCGTTGTTTGTGGTATGGAATATGGTCGTGTTCGTGCATTAGTCAACGAAAATGGTCGTCCGATGGATGATGCAGGTCCAGGTATTCCTGTTGAAGTGCTAGGTTTGTCAGGCGTTCCTAATGCAGGTGATGAAATATCGGTTGTGAGTGATGAGCGCAAAGCACGAGAAGTAGCGATGTTCCGTCAGATGCGTGCTAAATCAGTGCGTGAAGCGGCACAACAA
>CAMCGI010000188.1 GCA_945874205.1 Francisella tularensis subsp. holarctica | reverse complement strand
GCGGTATTACGTCCAAAATTTGGATAAAAGGGGATAATTGCTGTGAAAATGCGTTTTTAGGTCTAAAATAACCCCGTTTTGCTCAATTTTTTAGGCGTATTGAGTTCTTTGGTCTTTCTGTGAGCTTATGCGCGACAGGCTGCTAGAATGTGTGATATTTTCTATGATGATACAGTGAAATATGATGCATTAATTCGCAAGAATTATGATGCACCGCAATTAGTGTTAAGAGATTATAGAACACAGCTTCAAGCCAATGCCAGTTTGTGCGCTAGGCATTGTGATTTTAATCAGCAGAAGCAGTGTTTTAAAATTATCAATGAGTATGGTTTTAAGTAAATAAAAGGGGCGCGACCCTAATACCTTAATTAATAAAAATAAATATTTAGGAATTAAATAATGAATGGTATTCAAGTCTAACAAAATGGCAAAAGCGTTGGGTTTATTTTTTATCAATAGTCACTATTCCTCTTTATGGAGTTGGTTTAGTTCTGCTGTCTTTATTAATTTTTTTGGAGTTGGGTAAAAAGTAGCTTATTTTTTAAATAAAAATGGGTACACGCTCCATAAATTTGTGGAGCGTGCGACTCCAATACCTGTTTTTATCACCAAAAGCTGTACCGTAATTGATAAAACTATCAATTACGATAAAATCAACACCTTGCGTAAAATGAAGAGGACGCAGATTTGCGTTGTGAACAATATCAATAGGTTACTAAAATGGTGCGACCCTAACATCGTCTGTTGGGGGATAATCCAGATTTGGATCCTAAACAATATCAATAGGTTACAAAGCAATATGACCCAATACACTGCCAATCGGCTGGATTTTAAGCCGATGTTAAGGTTTTATCAGGCTTTTCTAAGCTCTGCCATGTCTGCGCTGTCTCTGCGAAATTATAGGAAGGAATGAACATAAACGGATTGAGCATGTAGACATTGTTCTTAATCTTACGCATGACTTTTTTATCTACGAGTGCTTTGTTATTGCCGTTTTCGCTTAATAGCTTTTTGACCTGTTGAGCTACATCCAAGGCAGTTATTTGGCTCAGATAAATCTCGTTAGGGTTAGGTAGTTGTATTTTTTTGTAAGAAGCATTAATCTGGTTACGAACCATCTCGTCACGTAAGTGTAAGACAATAAGCTGCTGCTTAGGGCTGAGTGTGGCAAACACTGCTAAGGCATCCATGACGACATCTTGTGTAAATTTCTTGCTGGTATTGCCATTACCAATCACGATATAAGGTGGCTTCTCTTCTGTGGTAGATTTGCTAACGACTAGTTTTTCATTTTTGCCCAGTGCATTGGCTTGCTGTTGAATATCGGTTGGATTTAGGATCATTTTGCTATAATTCCTATATTTTTTATGTAGATTTGCTATAGTTTCTATCGGTAAAATACAGCTTATCTTTTTGATTAATAATTGTTTTTTATTTAAACAATATAGTAGGCTCTCAGCCCCTAAGGGGGCTTCATCATCTCTTAGCCTTACCTTTTACGCCTCCATGAGTTCAGGCTGCGAGCGGGTACGCTCTACGCCTTCCTCAAGTAGTCGTAACGGACGGCTGCGAGCTGAACGCTAAGGGGTGAGGGTAGGTGGGTGGCGGTGCTGATGTTGATATTACCTGAGTTGATGCTATCTTCCAATAGGTTGGGTTATAATAACCCCATTAACAAGGAGACGTTGCCATGTATGCCGTTGAGTTTGAAACCGATATTACCAGTCCATTTATTCATCTGCAACAGTTCGAGCAGTTCATGAATCAGCATGTTAAAGTGATCGTGTTGGCTGAAAAGGAGGCTGTTAAAACAACCTCAAACCTTCGCTACGACTTTTCTGATCTATCGGGCAAACTGAGTTGGTCTGGTGATGCAGTAAACGAACAGAGCGCGTTACGTGATGAGTGGTAAACGGTATTTTTTCGATACCAATGCCATTGTTGCTTTGCTAAAGGGGCATGATGAAATCGTTAAGCTGGCAAATGAAGCTGATTTTATTGCCATTTCTGTCATTAGTCGTTTAGAGTTTTTTGCTTTTTCATCACTAACTCAAGCGGATAAAGACTTGTTTAATCGCTTTGTGGCACGAGTAACTGTGGTTGATTTAGTTATGCATAATTCATTGCTATTAGATTCCATTTCTGAAATCAGGACACAAAGCAGCCTAAAACTACCTGATGCCATTGTTGCTGCCTCTGCAAAATCGGTTAATGCCATATTGGTAACAGCCAACATTAAACTAGCCAACTACGCTAAAGAGTCGGCAGTATTATTCAAACCATAAGCCCCACAAGTATTGCAGAGCAATCTGGCTTTACGAAAGCGCAAGCAAAAACAGCCTTACAGTCGGTCATTAAAGCCATGACGGCTACTTTATCTACGGGAGAGAGCTTCCGCTTAACTAATTTTGGTAGCTTTCGTATTTTAGAAATACCCGAGCATGGCGGACGTAACCCACAAACAGGTCAGCCGTTGACTATTGCCGCTTGCAAACGTCCTGCCTTTAGGGCAAGTTCGGTACTTAAAAACCAGCTTAACGCTTAATTACCTACCGATCTACCTATCATAACAGGGAGGCTTAATCGCCTCCTTTTTTATTAGCGATCTAACACACTAATATCAACACAACTCCCCACCCATTAGCTACAATAGCCATACCAGCTAACACGGAATCATCATGAGCGACACCCACTACCACGATACAGGTTATAAGCTGCTATTCTCTCATGCCGAACTGGTGCAGCAATTGTTAGAAGGCTTTGCCCCAGCTGAACTGGTCAAGTTGCTCGATTTTACGACACTAACACTGGTTAATGGTAGCTATGTCACCCCTAATACTGACCAACGTGAAGATGATATTGTCTGGTCGGTTAGCATGGATGACACCACGCTTTACCTGTACATTTTGCTCGAATTCCAATCCACGGTTGATGCTGCTATGCCTGTACGTATGATGCAATATGTGGCGGCACTTTATGAATCCCTCATTAAAGAAAAGCGTATTAAACCAAGCAAAGGGCTACCGCCTGTCTTTCCGATTGTGCTTTATAATGGTGATAAACGCTGGCAAGTCGCTACAAACATTACCGACCTAATCTCATGTCCAGCAGTCTTAAAACCCTATCAGCCGAGCTTGGCTTATTACCTGCTTGATGAAGGTGCTTACACAGAATCGGAGCTAGATGGGGTTCATAATGCCGTAGCAGCAATATTTAGCCTCGAAAACGCCACTGACTATCAAACAGCCGTAAAAGCCATAGAGAGCATGGCACAAGCCATTCAAGCCTTACCCGACAAGCAACGCATCGATAAAGCAATCAGCTATTGGATCAAGCGGCATTTGCAACGCAACCTGCCAGAGGTTATCATTCCTCAAACAGAACAACTCTTGGAGGACTCCTCTATGTTAGCAACCAATATGCAAAAATGGTATCACACTGCCCAAACTCAGGGTAAGCAGGAAGGTAGATTAGAAGGCAAGTTAGAAGGCAAGTTAGAAGGCGTACTACAGGTAGCTCGTAATTTGTTAGATGTGTTAGATGACGCTACGATTGCCCTCAAAACAGGTTTAACGCTTGATGAAGTTAAAGCACTTAAAAAAGATCAGGTGAAGGCTTAGATTGGACGCTCTAAAATCCCCTGTAATCAATGATCTAACTTTCTACCTACCCTATGTGTCATCTTGTAGATTGGGTGCGGTGTAGAGGGTTTTAGGGGGTAGGTGGTGTATCTGTTTCTAAATTGGTTGTATCTGCAACTATTTTTACGTGATTACACGAAATATTTTTATGACCTTCATTAATTGCATCTATGGCACTCTTGGGATCAACGCCTAAATATTGGGGCATCTCTAAAAACCTCCCGAGCTAAAAACTGGTAAAATACGCACATAACCAATCACATCTGAATGCACCATGAATTTATTTGACCTTCTTGCCCATGAACACCGAACTAAGCGCATCAACCAGAAAGATCCACTGTTGGCTTTA
>CAMCGI010000187.1 GCA_945874205.1 Francisella tularensis subsp. holarctica | reverse complement strand
GTGCTCATTAATGTGCAAGAACAGCATAATCTGTTAGAAGCTGGACTCTATGGCTTTGGTGCTGGGACTGGGTTTGCGCTTGTACTTGCTTTATTTGCCAGCTTGCGTGAACGCATTGCGGTTGCCGATGTCCCTGTCGCTTTTCAAGGAAGTGCGATTGCTTTGATTACAGCTGGGATTATGAGCATGGCGTTTATGGGCTTTGCGGGATTGGTAAAATGAGTGAAGTCAGTGCGATTATTCTTTTTACACTCTTAGCATTAGGCTTTGGTGCGTTACTCGCTTGGGCAGCGAAACGCTTTCATATTGATGGTAATCCCTTAGTAGGGCAAATTGATGCTCTATTACCGCAGACACAATGCGCACAATGTGGTTACCCCGGATGCAAACCTTACGCGCAAGCGATTGCTAATGATGAAGCGGATATTAACCTGTGCGTTCCAGGTGGCGAAGAAGTGGTGATCGCCCTATCAGAACTGACAGGTAAAGAAATCAAGCCTGTCATCGCAGAAGCAAAACCCAAAATGTTCGCTTTTATTAAAGAAGAAGACTGCATTGGTTGTGTGAAATGTATTACCGCCTGCCCTGTCGATGCGATTGTTGGTGCTGCTAAATTTACCCATACTGTCATTACGCACGAATGTACAGGCTGTGAGTTGTGTATTCCTGTCTGCCCAACCGATTGCATTATCATGGTTGAACCCACCATAACACAGGGTAATTGGCAATGGCCAAAACCAGCTGGACCGATTGGCGAAGGAGTCAAGTCATGATGATAGGACAACTGGTCGAAAAAATCGATATATGGTTGCATCGATTGCGTGAAAAGGTTAATTTTCATGGTGGTGTTCATCCAGCGCAAAATAAACTGATTTCAACGCAGCAGCCAATTCAAACACTACCATTTGCTGAAAAACTTATCTTACCACTGAATCAACATATCGGCCCTGAGTCTGTGCCCTTGGTTAAAATTGGTCAGCATGTCTTAGCAGGTGAAATGATTGCACGCTGCGCTCCTCCCTTGGGTGTGCCTTTGCATGCACCGACATCGGGCACAATTACCGATATCGGTGACTACCCCATTGCTCATGCCTCTGGTATTTTTAGTCGCAGTATTGTGCTCACACCCGATGGTTTGAATACAATGGCAAAGTTTACGCCACGCACGATTCCGACCAGCCCACAAAGCCTGAAAGCGATTTTATTGCACTCTGGTATTATTGGCATGGGTGGTGCAGGCTTTCCTAGCTTTCGTAAAATTGCCAATCATAAAGGTCAAATTCATACCCTAATCGTCAATGGTGCTGAGTGTGAGCCATTTATTACATGTGACGATATGCTGATGCGCGAACGTCCTACTGCAATTATCGAAGGCGCACTTATGGTCGCTAACGCCCTTGGTGCAATGCGTGTTCTCATTGGTATTGAAGACAACAAACCTGAAGCCTTCGCGGCGCTGATGCTTGCCAAGAAAGCATCAACGATTAACCTCGAAATTGTGCAAGTACCAACCATTTACCCGATGGGTGGCGCAGATCAGCTCATTACCCAATTAACAGGCAAAGAAGTGCCAAGCGATGGACACAGTAGCGATTTGGGCTTAGTCATGTTTAACGTCGCTACCTTAGCTGCTGTTTATGATGCGGTCACCGTTGGTAATCCTGTCTTAACTCGTGTTGTTACCATGACAGGTTTTGCTATTGACACCCCTTGCAATGTGAACGCTCCTATTGGCACACCTTTTGAACATCTTGTGCACTGGGCGGGATTAAAACAACAAAATGCACAATGGCTCATGGGCGGACCGATGATGGGTATTCCTGTTACCAATTTTCAATCCCCTGTGATTAAAACAACCAATTGTATTTTAGTTAATCCACCCGAACCTGAAGTCGAAACCTTACCTTGCATTCGTTGTGGTGCATGTATGGACGCTTGCCCGATTAATCTGTTACCACAACAACTTTATTGGCATGCCAAAGCAAATGAACTCGAAAAACTCGAAGCTTTGCACCTTAAAGATTGTATTGAATGCGGATGTTGTGCTTACGTCTGTCCCAGTCATATTCCGTTAGTGCAATATTATCGCCACGGCAAAGTAGCAGTTCGCACTGCCAATGCCGATAAAGCAGCCGCTCAACACGCCAAACAACGTCACGAAGCCCAGTTAGCACGTCGCGCAGCCGACGAAAAAGAACGTAGCGAACGCCTCGCCGCTAAACGTGCCGCCATGATGGCTGCAGATGAGGCAGCTCAAGCAGCAGAAGCGCCAAAGGAACTCACTTAATGAATCGATTACAATCATCTCCCTACAACTGGGGACAGCAAAATGTCCGCCAAGTGATGTTTACCGTACAACTGGCTGCAACGCCTGCCCTGTTTGTCCATGCCTACTTTTTTGGTATTGGTATTTTTGTCCAAATGCTGATTGCCTTAACCGTTGCCCTGAGTGCAGAAGCGGCTATGCTGTATTTACGCAACAAACCGATTAAACCTTATTTAACTGACTGGTCAATTATTTTAACCGCGCTGGATATTGTTTTTTGTTTACCACCTACCTCTCCGTGGTGGATTGTTGCCAGTGCGGTGCTATTTGCAGTCATTTTAGCGAAGCACGTATTTGGTGGCTTGGGTTATAACATTTTTAATCCCGCGATGGCAGGCTACGCCTTTGTGCTGATTTCTTTTCCAGCGGTCATGACCGTTTGGCACTTGCCCAATGCGCTCATCGCCAATCCGCTCGATGCGTGGCAAACCGTTCAGCTTATTTTTACCAGCACCTTGCCCGATAGTATCCACATTGATGCACTGACAGCTGCTACCCCCTTAGAAGCAACTCGCACAGGATTATTAAACGAGCAAACACTGAGCAGCATCTTTAACCATGAAGTGATTTTTCAAGGTGGACAATTAGCGAATAGTTCTTTTTGGATGAATATCAGCTTTTTGCTGGGTGGCTTATTTTTACTCTATCGTGGTGTGATTCGCTGGCAAATGCCTGTTGGCTTTTTGCTGGCAATGACACTACTCGCAAGCATTTTTCATGAAATTAACCCCGAACGCTACGCCAGTCTGAGCTTTCATCTTTTTTCTGGCGCGACCATGTTAGCAGCCTTTTTTATCATTACCGACCCAATTACAGGCAGTACCACACCAAGCGGACGTTTGTATTTTGGCATTGGTGCGGGTGTTTTGGTATATGTCATTCGTACATGGGGTGGCTATGCCGATGCCGTTGCCTTTGCTGTATTGTTGATGAACATGTTAGCACCTTGGATTGACTCTATGACAGTCCCCCGTGTCTTTGGGCATGGTATAGCGAGTAAGCCGCATGAACATTAAATCGATGTTACGTCCTGCCTTAATCATGGCAGCCTTTGCTGCTGGTGCTGCGATATTGTTGGCACTTGTCTATCACAATGCAGCACCAATTTTGGCACAACATCAACAAGAAGCCTTATTGGCACAGCTCAATAGCCTCATTCCTGCCAATCGTTATAACAATGACCTAACGGCAGACACGCTTGATATATCCGCTCCCACATTAGACGCTAAAAAGCCTATCAGGATTTTTAGTGCGCGTTTAGATAATAAACCCATTGCCAGTTTATTATTAGTCACAGCCCCCAACGGCTATAGCGGTGACATTCATTTGCTCGTTGCGATTTGGGCAGATGGCAGCGTCGCAGGTGTGCGCGTCTTATCACATAAAGAAACACCTGGACTGGGGGACTATATTGAGGATAAACGCAGTCCGTGGGTGCATCAGTTTGAAGGCAAATCATTGAAAGAACCTGCTCCAGAACGCTGGAAAGTGAAAAAAGATGGCGGTATTTTTACTTACAATACAGGGGCGACCATTACCCCCCGTGCGATTGTTGGTGCAATAACGCGCACGCTAATAGGGGTATCGGAACATCAGGATATTGTTTACGACACGAAAACAGGAGCGCAACCGTCAACAACCCGCCACCTGAGCTAAAGCTCTAGGTGGGGGCTTGAGT
>CAMCGI010000186.1 GCA_945874205.1 Francisella tularensis subsp. holarctica | reverse complement strand
GCCTTGTTCAGTTTATCATTAGACTTGGTATGGGGTTATTGCGGTATTCTGGCTCTGGGTCATGGTGCTTTTTTTGCACTAGGGGGTTATGCAATAGGCATGTATTTGATGCGTCAAATTGGTACACGCGGCGTCTATGCTGATCCTATACTGCCAGATTTTATGGTATTTCTTAACTGGAAAGAACTACCCTGGTATTGGCTTGGATTCGATCAATTCTGGTTTTCCTTGCTAATGGTCGTTTTAGTCCCTGGTACGTTAGCCTTCGTCTTTGGCTGGCTTGCCTTTCGTTCAAGAGTCACCGGAGTCTATCTATCAATTATTACTCAAGCCCTAACTTATGCCCTATTGCTAGCCTTTTTTCGTAATGAAATGGGCTTTGGTGGCAATAATGGCTTAACGGATTTTAAAGAGATACTGGGTTTTAATATCCAATCAGAAGCCGTACGTGCAGCTCTATTAATGGTATCTGGAATAACCTTAATCAGTGCATTTCTAGTTTCTCGCTGGGTGGTAAATAGCAAATTAGGGAGGGTAGTGACAGCTATTCGCGATCAAGAGTCGCGGGTACGTTTTCTTGGTTATCGAGTTGAAATGTTTAAACTATGGATATTTGTTTTTGCTGCCATGCTAGCAGGTCTGGCAGGCGGACTGTATGTGCCACAAGTGGGCATTATTAATCCTAGTGAATTTTCTCCTCTCAATTCCTTAGAAATCGTCGTTTGGGTCGCGATAGGTGGACGCGGGACACTATATGGTGCAATCATTGGTGCGGTACTCGTAAATTACAGCAAAACAATATTAACAGGGCTAATGCCCGAACTTTGGCTATTTTTGCTCGGTGCTATGTTTGTGGTTGTTACCGTCCTATTACCTGATGGCATAGTCGGCCTCATGAAACGTCGGATAAAGGGACTTCAACGATGAAATTATTTCCAAGCTATTTATTCGGCGCCAATAAATTACCCAGTTGGGGAGTACATCTTGTTGATGGGCAAATTGATACCAGTCATGGGCCAATATTATATCTTGAAGATATTAGTGTCAGTTTTGATGGCTTTAAGGCACTGAATAATCTTTCTCTTTATATTGATAATGGAGAGTTACGCTGTTTAATTGGCCCTAACGGTGCAGGAAAAACTACACTGTTGGATGTGATAACCGGTAAAACTCATCCCGATATTGGCTCAGCCTTTTTTGGTCAGACCATTGATTTATTAAAAATGGATGAGCCAGCTATTGCTCAGGCAGGTATTTGTCGTAAATTTCAAAAACCTAGCATATTCGATGCCTTAACGGTTTTTGAAAATCTGGAATTGGCCTTAAAAACAAATAGAAATACTTGGTACACGTTGTTTCATCGCTTAAACAGCGAACAACATGATCGGATTAATCATATTATCAATACGATAGGTTTAAGTGATTGCCACCAGCTGCGTGCAGGTTTTCTATCTCATGGGCAAAAACAATGGCTGGAAATAGGCATGTTGTTAATGCAAGAACCTAAAGTAATGTTGGTCGATGAGCCGATCGCAGGCATGACCCATCAAGAAATTGAACGGACTGCAGAATTACTGTTATCGCTTCAAGGTCAACACTCAATAATTGTTGTTGAACATGACATGGAATTTGTTCGTTCGATTGCTAGTAAGGTTACTGTCCTGCATGAAGGCTCTGTATTAACAGAAGGTACAATGGATGAAATACAAAACGACCCACGGGTTATTCAAGTATATTTGGGGGGTTGATGCTTAAAATTAATGGATTACAACAATATTATGGTGAAAGCCATACGCTATGGGACTTACGACTCAATGTGCCGAAAGGTTCCTGCGTCTGCCTGATGGGTCGTAACGGTGTGGGTAAAACTACATTATTAAAAGCCATCATGGGACTGATTCCCGTTAGAGATGGTCTTTTAGAAATGGATGGTCAGTCGCTGGTCAATGCAAAAGCTGAAAAACGTGCCGAACTCGGCATAGGTTATGTGCCACAAGGTCGAGAAATATTTCCGTTATTAACAGTAGAAGAAAATCTCAAAACCGGATTACGCGCCGCACGCAGTCAAGGCATCAAAAAAATACCCGAGCATATATTCGATATTTTTCCGGTGTTAAAACAAATGCTAAAACGTAATGGAGGAGATTTGTCAGGCGGGCAACAACAACAACTGGCCATTGGCCGTGCTCTAGTCTTAAATCCGAGACTACTAATTCTAGATGAGCCAACTGAAGGCATTCAACCCAATATTGTCAGCGATATCGGCGATGTAATTATGAGGCTCAACCGTTCACGGGGCACTCCCATAATAATACCCAAAATTAATCCTGATGAATTAGGTGAAGCGCACGAAGCGATTACAACAATTAATCAAAAATTAGGTGTCACTATATTATTGGTAGAACAAAAACTACCGTTTGCCCGCAAAGTAGCAGATCGCTTCTGTATAATGGATCGAGGTCGGAATGTAGCTGTTGGTCAAATGAATGAGTTGAATGAAGATATGGTTAAACAGTATTTAACGGCTTGATGGTAAAATTTACAAAAATTAATACACCAGAACTATTATTTGGCATCCTTAGTTAAGCTAGATCACTATTTTATGAGTTACCTATTATTAAATCTCATAATGCCAAGAATTATCGGATGTTGAAACATGTAATACGTCACATAAAAACCCTATACATCCTAGCAAACTTATCCACAATATAAATTGTACGGAATCTCTATGAAAACCAACAAATATATAATTTTTAGCAGTTTATTATTGATATCATCTTTGCCATTAGAGGTACAGGCTCATACCGGTATCGGATCTGTTAACGGCTTAGTTAATGGTTTGCTGCACCCTTTGATAGGTGTCGATCACTTGTTAGTCATGCTTGCCATCGGTTTGTGGGCAACCATACTCGACAAAACTGCGTTGTGGCTGTTACCAACAACTTTTTTAATCGCAATGACTTTTGGCGCACTTTTAAATTTCAATGGACTAAGCTTTTCAACAGCTGAAAACTGGGTGGCTTTTTCGGTATTAGTGTTGGGCGCATTGGTTTGGCGTAATACCTACATGTCTTCTACGTTAGCTATCACATTAGTCGCTGTATTTGCAGTCAGTCACGGCTATGTCCATGGCGACGAACTGGGCAATACCTCTGATTCGCTAACTTATTCGTTAGGCTTTCTCTTTACGACATTACTATTACACTGCTTAGGTGTTACTATCGGATTATTAAAAACAGTTCACCTGAAAATAATTAACGCCTGTTTTGGCATGGTATGCACTGTAGTGGGCATATCTTTACTTATTGGAACCTGAGTTAATGCCCGAAGGCATCAATGGTACCGAGTTTTACAAAGCAGACCCCTCAAATGCACATGGATGGGAAGCGAAGCTGGAACTTGACTTTGCACTTAGGAATGATAAGACAATGCTGGTGCAGCGTCGGCATTATGGCCCACTTACAGTTCAACGCCCATTTTATCCAGAAGGGACGGTTTGCCATGTTTATGTTCTTCATCCACCAGGCGGCATAGTAGCAGGAGATAGTTTAAGTATTTTTATTCGTGCCGAAAATTATAGCCACGCATTAATTACAACACCTTCAGCGGGAAAGTTTTATCGCAGCACAGGCGACCAGGCCAATCAAACCGTATCGATAAAAGTGTCAGAAGGAGCCGCCTTAGAATGGCTTCCTCAGGAAACTATCATTTATGAAGGTGCGCATTTAAAATCAAAAGTTAAAGTCGAACTTGCAGAAAACGCCCGCTTTATTGGTTGGGAAATTTTATCCTTAGGCAGGCCGGCAAGTGGGGAAAAATTTAATATTGGCTTAGCAGATATGAGTTGGCAAATATACCGCTTAGGTCAGCCCCTGTTTTTAGAACGATTACAACTTGATGCCAAGGCTTTTTCTGCGCGATGGGGCTTGCAAGGCTTATCCGCATGCGGAACCTTATTTGTCAGTCCAGCTAGTCCTCAAAGTTTATTAGCAATTCAAGAGTTAATCGGCGATAAAATTGGTCAAGGTGTAACCCTTATTGATAATATGTTGATATGTAGAGCCATTGACAATAGAAGCGATCTAATCCGCA
>CAMCGI010000185.1 GCA_945874205.1 Francisella tularensis subsp. holarctica | reverse complement strand
CTCGCTTCTATTCGTGAAGTTCTTGAAGGCTTCACAGGGATTAATCACACGCTAACACAACCTATTGAAATGCGTGTTTCAGAAATGTTGACAGGAACACGCGGCGATATTGCTATCAAAATTTATGGTGATGATAGCCAGCAATTAACACAACTTGCTCAAAGCATTCAGACACAACTTAGCCCCATAACAGGTGCTTCCGAAGTATTCACACCTGCCAATGGTGGTGTGCAATATCTTCAAGTACAGTTTGACCATGATGCACTACGTCGTTACGAGCTTAATATTGATAGCCTAAGCGAATGGATTCGCAGTCAAATTGAAGGTCAGGCAATTGGACTAATGTATGAGGGTAATCGTCGCACCCCTATTATGCTGCGTGGTGATTCTCAACCCAGCGAAAACTTATCTAACTTAGCACAACTTCTTATTCCAGATAGTCAAATTCAAGGACTACGTTTAGCCGATGTCGCTCAAGTAACACGTAGTGAAGGGGCTGTATCTATTGCTCGCGAGAATGGACAACGAATGGCGGTAGTACTGGTTAACGTTAATGGACGAGATTTAGTGAGCTTTGTTAAAGAAGCACAACAGGAAATCAAGCAAAAAATAACATTACCAACAGGTTATTGGATAACTTTTGGTGGTCAATTTGAAAACCAGCAACGTGCCAATGATCGATTAAGTATTGTTGTTCCATTGGGATTGTTAATTATTACTTTTTTGCTACTCATGCTTCTTGGATCATTAAAACTAACCCTAATTACCATGCTTAGTGTTCCTTTTGCACTCATTGGTGGCATTATTGCATTGTATTTCAGTGGCGAATATTTATCGCTTCCTGCTTCTATTGGATTTATTGCGCTACTAGGCATTGCTGTATTAAATAGTTTAGTGATGGTTGACACATGGAAACAACTGCGCAAAGAAGGATTAAAAGGATTACTATTGGTATTAACAGGAGCAAAACGTCGTTTACGTCCTGTTTTGATGACTGCTAGTATTGCTGCGCTTGGGCTTATTCCACTATTATTTGCGACAGGACCTGGGTCAGAGTTACAACGCCCACTTGCGGTGGTCGTAACGGGTGGGCTCGTTAGCTCAACATTATTAACGCTTATTTTACTTCCCCTTATTTACTATCGGTTAATTGCACGCCATGACGCTTAACAATGATCCTAATCAACTCATCAAAATGGAACTATCTTGTCCTAGCAATGATGAAGTCAAGCTCATCGAACTACTGCTATCACACGACATTGCACTATTTGATATCTGGCATACTCAACGTTATGGCATACAAGCAAGCCTACTTAACTTAGTAGAACAAGTACGTGGCTATCGACACTATAGCAATGCAAGTTGCATCTTGCCCTACACAAAAGCAATCGAAGTTAAAAACGGGTTACATCAGCACATTCCTCATGCTGACTGCCAGTTTTTGGTTTTACTTGCTTGCGAGGGAACACTACATAACGCATAATGCCTATCATCGCTATTAAAACGGCTATTACAAGGAAAATGATATGATCGACTTGAAATCTCTTATTGCTGAAGTACCTGATTTCCCCAAAGCAGGTATTTTATTTCGTGATGTTTCACCGCTGTTAAAAGCAGAGTTTAACGCGACTATCGATGCTATGAGTAGCTTGTTTACAGTGCAAGAATGGGAAGATATTGATGTTTTAGCAGGTATCGAATCACGCGGCTTTATTTTTGCTGCAGCATTAGCCTATAAACAGGGGAAAGGCTTCGTCAAAATTCGCAAACCTGGCAAATTACCCAATGTTGCTGCTAGTGTTAACTATGGCTTAGAATACGGTTCTGATAGTCTGCATATGCAAGCTGGTGATGGTAGTCGTGTGTTAATTTTAGATGATTTAATTGCCACAGGTGGCTCTATGGGTGCGGCAGCAGAGCTTTGTACTAAAGTTGGTTACCATGTTGTGGGCATGGCATGCTTGGTTGATTTAGCTAGCTTAAATAGTTTCAGTTGGCAAGATATGACTGTTCGATCAGTAATTCAATATCAATAACAATCCAACAAAACAGCACTAAAATAGTGCTGTCCCTCCCCAATAACAATACCTAAAATGTATTTTTAATGAGTACTTTTTCTAACGATAATTGACCACCACGCGGATTCGCAGGTGATAATGCTTCACCCACTGCAATCATCATGACAATTGCATGGTCAGCTGGCAAATTAATCAATTTAGCCACGGCATCAAAATCAAATCCATCCATCGCACAACTATCGTAGCCCATTGCTTTAGCCGTTAACATCATCGTTTGTGCGGCTAAGCCACCAGAGCGCATCACTTCATCACGTTGTACTTGCTCACGACCTCGATAATAACCATCAATCGCACTACCTAAATAATCTTGTACAGGCTGAGATGCATTCACCCAATATTGCAACGGTTCTTTTTGCCAAGCCAACAAATCACCACACAACACAAAAACTGCAGAGGCATCACTCACCTGAGACTGACCATATGCAGCAGCCTTAACCTGCTCACGCAATGCCATATCCTCAAGTAAGACAAAGCGCCAATGCTGTAAATTAAACGCTGTCGGTGCCAGTAACGTGGCAGATACAAGCTTTTCCAACTCAACATCACTCATTTTGTGTGATGGGTCAAATGCTTTAATGGAGCGACGCTGCTCAATGGCTGTAAAAGTATCCACTATTTCTTCTCCTAAATTAAAAACGTCCTAAACGATAATCTTCAAATGCTTGCTTTAACTCTGCTTGTGTATTCATCACAAACGGGCCATTTGCTGCTATTGGTTCATTTAATGGCTTAGCTGTCACCACCAATACCCTAGCCTCTTCATTTCCTAGAATAGTTACTCCATTACCTACCTGACTTAACACAGCCATTTGTGGAGCAGTAACAGCTTGTTTTGATAATATCACTTCACCAGAATAAACATAAATAAAAGCATTATGATCCTCTGGAATTGAAACCCACTGTTCAAGGGAGCGATTAAAAACAATATCTAAAATGATCGGCTGCGTGATATTGCGCTGAATAACCCCCTCTATTCCTTCAAATGAGCCCGCAATGACTTTAACACTGATACCATCATCTTGCCAAACAGGAATATTTTCTGGCAACACATCTGCCCAACAGGGTTCACTCATTTTTTGCGCTGCAGGCAAGTTTAACCAAAACTGAAAGCCTCTCATTAATCCTGCTTTTTGTGCAGGCATTTCAGAATGAATAATCCCCTTACCTGCTGTCATCCACTGCACACCACCCGCTTCAACCACCCCACGATTAGCATGATTATCTTGATGTTCCATACGACCTGCCAACATATAGGTGATGGTTTCAAATCCACGATGAGGATGCGATGGAAAGCCTGCAATATAATCGCTCGCTTTATCTGAACCAAACTCATCCAACATTAACCATGGATCTAAACGCTGATGCCACTCGCCTGTCAATACTCGGCGCAACTTAACGCCAGCACCATCGCTTGTTTGTCTGCCAGAGACTAATTGGCTAATTTGTCTTTCTACTAACATTTTGTGTTTTCCCATTATTTTTACAATCAACTCATTATCTCATTGCAAAAACAACAATAAAATCGCAAAATTTAGCACTTAAACATTAATAAAATCGATATATCATGAAAACACAATTAGAACACTGGCGTGTTCTTGATGCTGTCATCACATATGGCGGTGTCAGCCAAGCAGGAGTGTATCTACACCGTACTCAGTCTGCAATTAGCTACAGTCTCAAGCAATTAGAAGAACAAGCAGGCATCGCCTTATTACACTTAGTTGGTCGAAAATTACAACTGACCCCTGCTGGACATCAACTTGTAATGGTCAAGTATTTTCGGAAAGAATTTAAGCTGCTTTCTTTAAAATTTCCCTACGTTTCGCAGGGGTTTGGTAGTTCAGCACCGAACTAATTCGTTTATAGTTGTAGAATCGTACATAAGATTCTACTACAGACACGACAGCTTCATGATTGATGAAACTTAAATAGTCGAGTCGTTCGCCTTTTAAACTTCTGAAAAATCGTTCCATAACCGCATTGTCCCAGCAGTTGCCGCGACGACTCATGCTTTGCGTTATTTTCAGAATTTTTAA
>CAMCGI010000184.1 GCA_945874205.1 Francisella tularensis subsp. holarctica | reverse complement strand
GAATAACATCAACCACACGTACAGCCATAACAGACATAGAGCGTGCTAAATCTTTTACCAAATTCGTAATCGAACCTACTTTTACACCAGGGGCTGGTTGCAATTCAAACAAAGTGACGACAGGTCCTGGAATAATATCAACCACTTCTGCTTTGATATTATATTCTTTCAATGATTGCTCCAGTAAAACACCCATACCCTGCAAAATTTCTGGCTCTAAACTGGTTTTATTTTCTGAAATAGCATTAAGTAGCTCAAGAGAAGGCAAGGCAGACGATTTTGTAGTTTGATCTGCTGTCGTTGCCAACTGAATAGACTCAACAACAGGCTTAATAGGTTCAACAACAGAAGAAACAGACTCAATAATAGGCTTAGGTTCATCAATAGTATGCACATAATCGCTATGTGCTTGATGATTATGATCAGAAACATCGTCTACTAACTTATCCATTGCACCAAGCTCATGCTCTATCGTGTGATGTGCAGCAATAGTCTGTGTTTTTTGTGTATGATCGAGAACAGACTGTAATGCTGTTTCATTAGAAAAATTAGGCTCTAACATTGCAACTGGCTCAACAGAAACAGTCGGCGGCATTTCTGTTGGTAGTATTTTTATTACCGCTTCAGCTTTTAACTCACTATTTTGTATTGGCGATACCGACGCTAAAGGTGCAACTGTTGTTAGCGCTGCGTTCTGTGTAGTAGGCGTTGTCATAGTTAGGTCAGGTTTTACTTCTTCTAACGTTTCTATTTCTGTAATATGAAATGACTCACCCACAGGGCGATGTAGCACACCTTTATCTGAGTGCAATTTTTGCTGTGCTAATCTAACAGCGTTCATCCAACGCTCACGAGTCCAAGAGCGCAATGCCTCTGGCGTTATGCCAATAGAATCGCCACTTTGCCATAATTTGTATTTTTCAACTAACCAATCCCTAGTACGCAACAATAAAGGTTTCCACTCTTCATGCCACGAACGCTGTATCCAGCGCCACGTTAACCATAATAACTCACCAGTGACATCAATAATTTGAAGCCATGAAACCCCAATAATCCAGCTAAATGACACAAAAAAAGCAAGCAAAAATAATAAAGTTGACGCTAATCTATCCACAATAGATACAAAAAAATAAGATAGCGCATAGCCTGTCATACCACCACCTGAATAAGGTAATAGCACAAACCAAGATTGACCGTCCAAATAAAGTGTTGCTAATGCTGCCCCCGACGCTAGCAATAAAACCAAACTACTGCCCGAAATAATGAGCTGACGCTGATCTATTTCAGATTTCATCACTCGAATACGAAAAGCAACCCAACTGACTAAAGCAACCCCAAAAGGCACAACGTAAGCAAAAACACCAAATAAGAATAGCAAAAAAGAAGCTAACCACGCACCTGTTGCGTCACCCCAATTATGAATAACGCGAGCACTACCAGATGAAAAAAATCCAGCATCATTAGGATCGTAGCTAAATAGCACTAAAAACAAAAACAATGCAACAACAAAACCAGATAGCAACCCCCACTCGTGTGCTAACAAGCTATGTAGTTGTGTTGATTTTTGACGTAACCGTGCAAAAACCCCTTCGTTGTGCATCACCTGATCTGCACTTTTATTATCAGACGCCAAAGCCTGCATAACCATCCTAAGAAATAATAACTAGGCAAATTCTACCTTAAATAAGACCTACTCATGCTACTTTAACTTCGATTTTACCAAACTTATTAGCATAACTCTGTGGACGATTAGCCAAAGCAGCGCCAACCTGATGCGCTAAGGCACGATAAGCTAAAGCAAGCGCTCCTGTTTGGTCTGCTACAACCGTCGGTTTACCACTATCGGCTTGCATTCTAATCTGTATATCAAGAGGAAGCGAAGCGAGCAAAGGAACATTAAAATCAAGCGCCATTTTAGAACCACCGCCCTGACCAAAAATATGTTCAATATGCCCGCATGAACTACAAACGTGCATCGCCATATTTTCGACAATCCCTAATACAGGAATATTCACTTTTTCAAACATTTTTAAACCTTTACGTGCATCAATCATCGCCAAGTCTTGCGGTGTAGTGATGATGATTGCACCTGATACCGCGATTTTTTGTGCTAATGTTAGCTGCGTATCACCCGTACCAGGGGGTAAGTCAACAATCAAATAATCTAAACTTCCCCAATTCGTTTCATTAATCAGCTGCATCAGACTACCTGTAACCACAGGGCCACGCCATATCATGGGCGTATCTGCCTCGACCAAAAAACCAATCGAATTAACTTTAACACCAAAGGACTCCAATGGCTCCATCGTTTTACCATCGATACTATGCGGCATTTTCCCAACTAAACCAAATAAAGTTGGCATGCTAGGTCCATAAATATCAGCATCAAGTACGCCCACTTTTGCCCCTTCTGCGGCTAATGCTAAGGCTAAATTGGCTGCCGTCGTACTTTTGCCAACACCCCCTTTTCCAGAACCAACAGCAATAATATTAGTCACGCCTTTAATAGGTTCAATATTAGATTGCGTTTGACGCGATAAAATACGCGTCACAAAATTGCTTTGCAATACCGTTAAATTATGCTGCGAACATACCAACTGAATATGAGCCTGCCATTGTTCCCATAAACTCTGCGCTGGATAAGGCACTTCAAATACCAAAGATAACCCTAACAATCCTTCACGCGCATCAACGAGCCATGACGAAAAAAGTTGACCACTTATCTCATCCACAACAAGACTTAATGCCTGAGATAATCGTGCTTGCACATCGGTAGATAAATTACGTGCAAAAAGTTTATTTACCCAAGATTTCATATTAAAATATCACTCCTCTAAATTGTCATTGTATAAAATAACTTAACTATGTCTAGTCACCTACCAAAAATTGATTGTGCTCAATGCCAACACTACTATGTCACTTGGGAAACCCAACGCCCACACGGCTGCAAATACTTTGCCTTTAAGTCACTACAAAGCCCTGCATTAGCAGTAACAGAATCGAGTGGTCAGCCTTGTCGGGCATTTAGCCAAAAAAACAACGGGCTCAACACTAATAAGAACATGCCTAAAAAAGGCGGCTGGGTGGCTTAAAAAATTAAAATCGCGAGGAATCAAATGTTTTTAAGGGTTCTGCTGCAGACTTACAGGTCGAGCAAAATAAAATCTAACTCACCACATATGCAATTTGCCCCTGCTCCGTTGCTAACTTAATTCGTGCTTCCAAGTCACGGTTGACGCTATCACTAATAGTAAAACGGCTTTCTTCGCTAGCATGGTCTAGGCAGACTTTTTCACGGTAGAAGCGTTCCAAATCGGTAATAAATCCGACTTGTTCGCCACGCTCGCGCAAATAAAGTATATAGGTATGTAGTGCAAGGTCACGGCTAATAAAGGCTCGGTCATTTTTGGTTTCGTCTGTGCCTTCTGGCTTGAATTGATCGCCTGCGAGTGGCTTATAAGTACGATCTAGCAATGAGAAGTGAGTCAAAATACGCGCATATTCTGCCGCACTCAGCCCATAAAGCTTGGCAATACGAGCATCAATTTCTGCACGCAACACAGCACGCGCCACTAAATCTGTGACGGCACTTTGTGCTGTCCACGGTGATGCTGGAAAAACGGCATTCCAATAGCTCGCCATTTCGGGCGTGGTACAACTGAGCTTAACTGCACGCTCGCAAAGCTCTTGTGCCAGTGTTTCATTAATATCTGAAAATTGTGGCACAGGTACTTGCGTTAAATAGTTCATTGTCATATTGGTAGAGACTCTAAGACGAACCAAAAAATCCCATGCAAATGAAGTCAGTAAGGCAATAAATAAAAGCGTGTTTTTAATATTGCCGCTATCGACCACAAAATTTGGCACACTGTTACCACAAACCGAATAAGGTGGTAACAACGAAGCTAATGTACTTCGTTCATTTGTTGCACCTGTGACGTGAGAAAAACCAATTCTGTGTAATGGGCTTCCTGCTTCTGTCTCAGTCATTGATATGTACATTCTGGGAATAATTTTCTTATCGCTATGCGCTAAATCTTCCCAAATTGCGGTTCTACCTTCACCCGATACATAACGCTTTTGGCAATGATCGAAAATATGCACTATGCGTCCTTCATACAAAGGCACATAGGTTTCGTGCGGCACAATGTAAAAATGC
>CAMCGI010000183.1 GCA_945874205.1 Francisella tularensis subsp. holarctica | reverse complement strand
GGCAAGCGTAGGTACAATTTTTGTACCCCAGTTTACTCTATTAGAAGGAGAATAGGCTTTGCCAGCACGAACATCAGCATATAAACGCTCAGCAAATGAAATTTGATCTCGAGTGGCAGGATATCTTATTGAGAGAAAACCTGTGGTATAGCTATTTTTAATAATGGGTGCAGCACTTGCCTGAACCCAATAAAAATCACCATTTTTACGTTTGTTTTTGAGAATACCACACCACGGGCGACCTTCTTTGAGTGTTGCCCAATAATCATGAAACAATGCTTCAGGCACATCAGGATGACGTAGTAAATTGTGATTTTTACCTTTTAGTTCTTCATCTGTATAACCAGAGGCATCACGAAAGCCAGTATTGTAATCAATGATATTGCCCTGTAAATCAGATGTCGACAAAATAACCAAATCGCTAGGCAAACTAAATTCTTGGGGTGTTACAGTCATAAAAATATGCTCAAAGTACCTTCTATCATGAAAAAAACACTTAACAGTTAATGAAACAAGCGATCAATCTCATCTTGAACGAGTGCAAGCTTCATTGGCTTGACAATGAATCCATTCATGCCTGCAAGACGACATGCTGTGATATTTTCAGCACTATCATTACCCGTTACAGCAATGATAGGGGTTGAAATGCCGCGCCGACGAATTTCTCTTGTCGTCTCTAATCCATCCATATCAGGCATTTGCATGTCCATAAAAATTAAATCAGCAGATTGCCTCGATAAAATTGTTAATGCCTCAGCGCCACTCATTGCAAGTGATACTTGATGGGTTAATGTTTTAACAAGTCTTTCATGTGCTCTTTGAATCATGGCATTATCATCAACAAGCAAAATATGATTAAATAACATAAAACACCCTACTTAATTGATATAATCATCATCATTATCACGCCATGTTTTACGTTGTGGTGGTTTGGTTGTGCCACGCACAAGTTTAGTTCTGTCGGGTGTTTTTGCTTGTCCATTGCGCACATCAAAAGTTGTCCGACTTGTTGTTGAACCTGTTGGGCGCGTATCACGCGTACCATTTCTGGTAGGTGCTGTACGGCTAATACCGCGTGAGTTGACATCAGGACGAGCATCACCACGACGAGGATTGGCAGCACGATCGGATAAGTCTGTTCTTTCTGGTGCTTCTTCTCGGCTAAAGTGAGGCTTGTTACCCGCTGCAAAAGGAACTCGCCCACTACTATTGTAAGGGCGTTTTGCGCGTTGTTGTTCTATTATTGGCATCGGTGGTAATTCAACGGCAGTTAATAAGTCGTTAATTTGATCGCGTGTTGCTAATTGTGCATGACCTAAGCGCAATGTTTTAGGCAACAATATACCTGCAAAAGCAGTGCGTTTTAGGCGGCTAACACGTACACCTTGATTTTCCCATAAGCGACGCACCTCGCGATTACGTCCTTCGAGCAAGGTTACTTTGTACCAACGGTTAATACTGTCTGTTGGTTCAAATGATTTAAGTGGTTCAAGTTTGTCAAATCTTGCCATACCGTCATCTAGCATGACACCTTTAACAAGTTTGTCGCAAATTTCTTTAGAAACTTCTCCAAAAACACGCACTAAATACTCACGTTCAATCTCACGAGAAGGGTGCATTAAACGGTTGGCTAGTTCGCCATTGTTCGTTAACAGTAATAATCCTGTCGTGTTAATATCCAAACGACCAATTGCAATCCAACGACCAGAATCAGGTTTTGGTAAGCTATCAAAAATAGTTTCGCGTCCCTTTTCATCAGAGCGCGTTACAACTTCGTCTTCACGTTTGTTATATAACAATACTTGTGTGGCGGGTTGCAATAATTCTTCTGCTTTAATTAAGCGTCCACGAATTTGGATTTGATCACCTTCGTTTACACGTTCACCCAAGGTAACAACGTGACCATTAAGACGTACTAATCCAGCACTAATCCAGCCTTCAATTTCACGACGCGAGCCCATGCCCGCACGTGCTAATACTTTTTGTAATTTTTCATTCATCTTATTTTTTGATTCCTTAGCGAAAGCTATTTAATGTTATTATTTTTGTTATCAAAACAGCTTACCAAGGTAGTTTTCCAGCACCTTGACGCACTATTTCTGCAATGCCATTGGTTAGATCAACAACCGTTGTTGGCTCATGCGCAATCCAGCCTGCATCAATTATCCCATCAATGCGTGAACCAATCGCTTCTAATACGCTATCCGCATCAGTTAATGGAAATTCTTCATCGGGTAAAATCAAGCTGACACTCAGTAACGGACCATTAATCTCGGTTAGTAACGCTTGCACAATGGTATAGTCTGGCACTCGCAACCCAATACTACTGCGCTTAGGATGCCACAAACGTTTCGGTACATCTTTAGTTGCTGGTAAAATGATCGTAAACGCGCCTGGTGTTAGTGCTTTTACCATGCGAAATACGTGGTTATCAATTTGAGCATATTGACTTAAATGTGATAAGTCCTTGCAAACCAAAGTAAAATGATGTGTTTCTGGTAGCTGACGAATCGCGCGAATGCGATCCATCGCTTCTTTATTATCCAAACAACACCCTAGCGCATAACCAGAATCCGTTGGATAGGCAACCACGCCACCATTACGAATGCATTTTCCTGCTTGACTTAGTAAGCGTTGTTGTGGATTATCAGGGTGAACCAACCAACGTTGTGTCATCGTAATATCACTTCCTTAAAGGTTAATTTAGGCTATTATAGCGTGATGAAGGATGTTGATTCTTGAGATATTTAATATTTAATAAATTAATAATGTTTAATAGCATAATAAGAGGGTAATTTATCATGATTAGTACACGCAAACACATCAGCGGAAAAAGATTATTTGTTTTAGATACCAATGTGTTAATGCATGATCCTATGGCATTAATAGCATTTGATGAACATGATTTATTTATTCCCATGATCGTGTTAGAAGAGCTTGATGCAAATAAAAAAGGGATTTCAGAAATTGCGCGTAATGTACGTGAAACAAACCGATTACTCGATACGCTTATTGGTGATGCGAGCGCAGCTGATATTGAAAAAGGACTGTCATTAGAGCGCATTGTTAGTGCTGGCTTAGGTAGTAGCAAGCCAATGGGTAAGGGGCGTAAAGGACAATTAGGTAAATTGTATTTTGAAACACGTCCGTTGCAATACAATTTAAGTGATATCTTTCCCACGCAAAAAGCAGATAACACTATTTTAAAATGTGGCTTAGCGTTGATGCAACTTGATCCTAATACAAAAATTACTTTAGTCACTAAAGATATTAATATGCGTATTAAAGCATCAGCCGTTGGTTTACATGCTGAAGACTATTTTAATGATAGTGTGCTTGAAGATGCTGATTTGCTGTACACAGGTACGCGTTTATTACCTGCAGATTATTTTGAAAATAATGGTAAAAATCTCGCTTCATGGCAAGAAGGAGCTCATACCTATTATCGTGTCGAAACACCAGAGGAAGATCCTTGGGTTGTAAATGAATGTCTTTACACTGCTGATGAGGGGTTTTCGGCAATTGTAGCGCGTCAAGATGGTAATAGTAGTGTTTTGCGCTATCCACGTGACTTTCAAAGCTCCGCGCATAGTGTTTGGGGTATCAATGCACGCAATCGAGAACAAAATTTTGCCTTTAATTTTTTAATGGATCCTGAAATTGATTTAGTTACTTTGCTCGGTGCTGCAGGAACAGGAAAAACCTTATTGGCATTAGCAGCAGGATTAGTACAAACGCTAGATGAAAATCGTTATAGTGAAATCATTATGACGCGTGCTACGATTCCTATTGGCGATGATATTGGGTTTTTACCAGGTAGTGAAGAAGAGAAAATGGCACCTTGGATGGGGGCGCTAATGGATAATTTAGAAGTTTTAACACAGCAAGATAAAACAGCTACCAAATGGCAAACTTCTAGCACGCACGAGCTTATTTCTCAACGCATTAAAATTAAATCTATGAATTTTATGCGTGGTCGAACCTTTATGAATAAATTTATTATTATTGATGAAGCGCAAAATCTTACTTCTAAACAAATGAAGACATTGATCACTCGTGTAGGACCTGGTTCTAAGTTAGTTTGTATTGGTAATATTGCACAAATTGATTCGCCTTATTTGACTGAAACCACCTCAGGATTAACCTACGTTGTCGATCATTTTAAAGGATGGGAACATAGCGCACATGTTACCTTAGCACGTGGTGAGCGTTCTCGTTTGGCGGATTATGCACAAAAAGTGATGTAAGT
>CAMCGI010000182.1 GCA_945874205.1 Francisella tularensis subsp. holarctica | reverse complement strand
GGGCGGATGTGCGCCAAATGTCGGTAGCGGAACACGATGAAACCTTTGCTTGGACGAGTCATTTACCACACATTTTATCGTTTGCTTTAGTGGATATGTTTAGTCAGCGCGATGATGTGGCACGTTTATTTGATTATACAGCGGGCGGTTTTCGTGACTTTACCCGTATTGCTGCCTCTGACCCCGTGATGTGGCGCGATATTGTACAACTCAATGCACCTGCAATTCGTGAAGCACTAACTGCTTATCAAGCCCAGCTGACGCACTATCAAGCATTATTAGCACAACAAGACTGGCAGGGTTTTGCCGAATCTTTCAATCAGGCAAAACAGACACGGGATACTTTTTTACCCTTAGAGCAGCATTAGTTTTATTTAGGTTGCCAGCGATTAATGCGTCCTTTGCCTTCTTTTTTGGCAGCATACATGGCTTCATCGCCACGACTGAGTAATATGTCTGTATCGCTAGCATCATCAGGATAAAGCAAAACACCAATGCTGGCACCAACTCGTTCATGATGACCATTAATGACAAATGGGTTTTGCAATGCAATGAGTAATCGATTGGCAACAATCATTAAGTCAGACTCAAGAGCAGCAGAACGCAAAAGAATGGCAAATTCATCTCCGCCTAAGCGTGCAATTAAGTCAATATCTCTGACTTGTAAAATCATGCGTTGTGCTGATTCTTTAAGGACATAATCGCCAGAAGCATGGCCATAGACATCGTTAATGCGTTTGAAACCATCTAAATCAATATAAATTAAGCCAAAGTGAGTTTGTTCTTTTTGATTGCGTACCAGTTGTTCTATCTGGCTCATAAAGTGGGCGCGATTGGCGAGCGAGGTTAAACTGTCAAAATAAGCAAGATGTTTAATTTTACGTTCCGTTTCCTTGCGTGAACTAATGTCTGAAAAGATACCAATAAACTTTTCAATTTCATCACTATTGTCTTTTAAAGCAGATATTGATAACCACTCAGGATAAACTTCTCCACCTTTGCGCTTATTCCAAATTTCACCCTCCCAAAATCCGCGCTCCAATAAAGACTGCCACATGGTCTGATAAAAATTAATATCGTGCCGTCCTGATTGTAAAATACTGGCTTTTTTACCAATCGCATCAATTTGACGATAATCGCTAATGTCAGTAAAAGCAGGATTAATTTCCAGTATGTTAGCGTTTTTATCGGTAATCATCACACCCTCACGCATTTCAGAAAATAAGCGACGATAAAGATCTAGTTTTAACGTTTCTTTTTCAATATGTTGCATGGGAATCATCGCTAATAGCACTTTAGTTCCAACGCTTGTATGCTTAACGACCTGTGCCGAAATAGAAGTAACTTTTATTCCATTATTCGTATTAATACCAATAAGCGTATTAAGTGACATGATGCGCATTTCATTTTCAGTAATGAGTTTTTTCCAGAAATTGAGCCATACTAATTGCTTGTCTAGGCAGATATAGGCTAAAAATCTAGCCGATAAAATAATATTTTTATCAATTTTTCCTAAAAAATTAACACCCTGCTCATTAATATCTTCAATCGAACCCTGTTCATCAAGAATTAATAAAGAAATAGGAGATTTATCATGCAGTAGTTTAAATTTAGTATATTTCTCATAATGCTGCTCGCCAAGTTGAAGTGCTTCTTCATACCCTAGTTCGCAATCTTCTAATCTTGTTTGCATATCTTCGATATACGATTGCAGTACAGGATCAAGCTCATTTAAGGCTTCAATAAAATTAGTAGCCATCTTGTTTACTATACATTCGAATAAATGACAGCCATAAAATGACGCGCCTGACCAAAAGTAATTTCAGAAAGCGAGATTTTTATGGAAATTCGCGTACCATTTTTATGTTGTCCCACTAAATTTCTACTTTGACCCATAACATGAGGTGTGTCTTGTTCTAGGTAACGCGTTACAAACTGAGGGTGTTGTTCAGTAATTGGCTCTGGCGTTAATATCGAAATATTATGCAAATATACTTCTTCTGATTGATAACCAAACAATTTTTCTGCAGCATTATTAAAAATAACGATATTACCTTCGCTATTGGCAACAATAACAGCAACAGAAAGTTGCAATAAGCTAAGCAATGCTAAACGCTCAGTACTTGTATTTTTGTATGTATTTTCTTCGTTTTGATGACAAACTTCGCTAAAAAACAAGGTTGCACCAGATATAATCTTTTGTTCGTTTTTGTTAACAGATAGCGTCAAACGATAATCATAGCCTTTAATCTGTGCAGTTAATGTTTTACTATCACCAGATTCTAACACACGCAGTAAAGGTTCACGTAAATCGGGAAGTTGATTAGCAAAGTCGAGTGACCCTAAAGATTGACCAATATCGCCAGACCTGATTTTAAATAACTCAGCAGCAGCCGTTGAAAATCGAGTAATGCGTAATCGCGTATCGACAACCAATAAAGGGGGCATAGACGAATTATGCAATACACTTTCAATATCAGCATTAACGGTAGATACTTCAGAAGATTTAATTTGAAGTTCTTCATTAACAGTTGATAATTCTTCGTTCGTACTCTGAAGCTCTTCGTTACTGGTTTCTAACTCCTCATTGGTACTTTGCAGTTCTTCGTTGGCTGATTGTAGTTCTTCATTGGTGCTTTGAAGTTCTTCATTACTGGTTTCTAACTCTTCAATGGTGGTTTGTAAATGCTCTCGCGTTGCTTGTAGTTCTTGTGCAAGCTCATTAACACGCACAGAATTAATGCCATTAACGCCTTCTGTTTGATGAATTAAATTAGGATCTAAGGATTCAGCAACAAAACATACGCCATACATGGGAGCTTCGTTGATTTGTACAGGTAAAGGCATGACGTGAACATTAACCAGCAATAAGCCTTCGTCTAATGCCATGGTAATTTTGGGACCACATACCGCGCCCTCTCGCTTTGCTTTACTCAGCAAGGAACGAATATCGACACGCAATTCTTCACGTGCCAGTAAAGCAAGATTAACTTCCATGCGTCCGTTCGTTGGCAAGGACACAAAGCGTCCTAAATCACCTTGTAACTGTAAAATATCACCAGTTTCACTGACAACAACACAGGCTGGCGTTAGTTTTTCTTTGATGGCATGATCTAGTCTTTCTGAGATACTTAATAGTGTCTCTTCTTTACTGGTTGTTGTTTTTCCGCCAGAAAGGTTGTCTTTTTTACCCAAACTAGAACCAATAAATTCAACAGGATAGGCTTTTGCGGTATTGAGCTTACGGTAGATTCTTAATCTTTTATCTAAAGCTTCAAATAAATCAATAAATTGACCAACAGATTCAGATTTTCCTAAAAACAACAGCCCACCCTTACGCAACACATAATGAAATAATGGAATAATTTTACGCTGTAGTGCTGTATCAAAATAAATGAGCAGATTACGACAAGCAATTAAGTCAAGTTTAGAGAAAGGGGGAGAGCGCACTAAATCCTGACGGGCAAACACAACACGTTCACGAACACGCTTAACAACGGTAAATACATCGTCTTTAGACATAAAATAGCGTTCGAGAATGTCGGGCGGTACTTCGCGCATGGCATTTAATAGGTAAACACCACGACGGGCGTGCGCTAGGGCATCGGTATCAATATCAGTGGCAAAAATTTGATAATGAATGTCTTTACCACTTTTGCCAATGAGTTTATCGAGTAGTATGGCAATGCTGTAAGGTTCTTCACCTGTGGCACATCCTGGTACCCAAACACGGATTGTTTCTGTGTCAGCTGTATATTCGATGAGCGATAGTAAGTGTGATTCTAATGCTAAAAAAGCCTCAATATCACGAAAAAAGTTCGTGACGGAAATGAGAATGTCTTTATATAACATCTCGGCCTCTTGCGAAGAGGCTCGTAAAAAGAGCAGGTAATCTTCTAAGGTATCGATTTTATTGACGGTCATACGACGTTGCAGACGTCGTTGCAAGGTTGCAATTTTATAATGTGAAAAGTCAGTATCGGTTTGTTCTAATAGAATTTGAAAGATTTGCTCTAATGTCGATTTAGAAACAATGTTTTTAAGGGGTAAACGTGCAGTTGGATTTTTAGATAAAAGTGTTATTTCTTGTGCAATATCAACAGGCGGCATGATTAAATCGACCAGTCCAGTTTCAATGGCAGCCCTTGGCATCCCATTATACTTGGCACTTTCTTCATCTTGGCAAATGGTAATACCACCTGCTGCTTTGATCGCACGAATACCATGCGCACCATCGCTTCCAGTTCCTGATA
>CAMCGI010000181.1 GCA_945874205.1 Francisella tularensis subsp. holarctica | reverse complement strand
GATAGGGACAGTTGGTAATGGGTTGTGGGGAGCGTTATCTTCAGCGACTCATACGACCCCAGATGCGCCAAGTCTTTATCGTCAATTGGCACAATGGCGAGATGCTAATATTAAAGTCGTCATAATAGAAGTATCTTCTCATGCGATTGATCAGCATCGCATTATTGGGTTGTCATTTGCTGTGTTGGCATTAACACAAGTGACGCGTGATCATTTAGATTATCACGGCTCTATCGAAGCGTATCACGACGTTAAGTCACGGTTATTTACCGACTGGCATTCTAATGTGCAGGTACTCAATCAAGATGATGCTATGGGTAAACGTCTTGCATTGGTATGTCGTAATGTATTGGTTTATAGCTTGCAAGAAAAGACAGATATTTATTGCTTAGCGATGGCTGCTTTTTCGGAAGGTATGGAGCTTGCTATCTGTGTAGCACATCAGCCATGGGCAGGTACGCTGCCTTTATATGGTGAGTTTAATATACAAAATATTTTATGTGCTTTAGGGTGTTTTGTTGGGCTAGGGTATCGTTTTGAACAGGTTATGCCTTTATTATCCAAAACCTATCCTGTTATGGGTCGCATGCAACGTGTGACACAAAATCCTGTTGTGGTAGTCGATTATGCTCATACGCCAGATGCTTTGGCAAAAGCACTGCAGGCTTTGCGAGTCCATTGTACTCAAGGACATATATTTGTTGTATTTGGTGCAGGCGGCAATCGTGATTGTGGTAAACGCCCCTTGATGGGTGCTGTGGCAATGTTGGGTGCTGATTGTGTTATTGTTACTGATGATAATCCGCGTGATGAAGTGCCAGCGCAGATTGCTGCCGATATTATGGCAGGGATTAATCGCTCGCAGGGAGTGCGCTATATTGCTAATCGTCAATTGGCTATTTGTACGGCATTATCTGAAGCATCAAAAAATGATATGGTGCTAATTGCAGGGAAGGGTCATGAGAATTATCAAGAAATGGGAGGGGTAAGAGTGCCCTTCTCAGACATTACAGCAGTATTAGAATGTTAGGTATGAATTGGTTATTGGAAGATATTGCTTGTATCTTAACTACGCAGTTGGCAATAGAAACAGAGATGTCTGTTCAACGCTTTGTTATTGATAGTCGACAGGTTCAAGCTGGAGATTGTTTCGTTGCTTTAGTTGGCGAGCGGGTTGATGGTCATCTATTTTTGGAAGCGGTGCAACAGGCAGGTGCTGTGGCTGCAATTGTAACGCATTATCAGCCAGAGTGTAGTTTGCCTCAGTTATTGGTGAGTGATGCATTCGAGGCACTGCAACGATTAGCAGGTATTTGGCGTAGTCAGTTTGTTTTAATGCCTTGTATTGCTGTAACAGGGAGTAATGGCAAAACAAGCGTTAAAGAAATGATTGCCAGTATTTTACGTGTGCATGCTAATAATAATGTTTTGGCGACACTTGGTAATTTGAATAACCACTTAGGCTTGCCGTTAACGTTACTCGCTTTGCGAGAGGAACATTTGTGTGCTGTTATCGAAGTAGGCGCAAATCATGGTGGTGAAATTGCATTGCTTGCGCCTTTAGTACAGCCAGATACGGTTGTCATTACCAGTATTGGTGCAGCACACATTGGAGAGTTTGGATCGCTTGATGCTGTTGTTCAAGCAAAAGGTGAGATTTTAAGTGCGTTGCCTGAAGATGCTATTGCTGTGTTACCTGTGGAGGGGTATAACACGGTTTTATCTGAATGGGCATTATGGGCTGCTGCTTTGCAAGATAAGCGTGTCGTTGCTTTTGGTACATTAATTGATGTGCAAGCCTGTAAGCAATGGCAAAGTTATGTTGGGGTTGCGCATCGAATGCAAACAGGTTTTGGGCAGACGATAGACTTGGTAAGTAGTGAGTGGGGTCATGCTCAATTGTATTTACCGTTGTTGGGTGAGCATCAGGCGCATAATCTTGCAGCTGTTGCTGCTGCTTTGCTCCCATACGGTGTTAGCTGGCTAGAAATTCAAGCAGGCTTATCACACTTGTTGTTGCCTCGTGGTCGCTTGAGTGTATTGCAGCCCATTAAAGGGCTGTTGTTAATTGATGATAGTTATAATGCTAATCCTGCTTCAATGTGTGCTGCTATTGCTGTGTTAATGGAGCAACAGTGTCAAGAACACTTATTAGTTGTTGGTACTATGGGTGAGCTAGGGGATAATTCTCAGGCTTTGCATTTGACGCTTGCTGATGATGCACTCTCTGCAGGGGTTGATCTGTTATTTGCCAGTGGTGATTATGCACAATCAATGGTTGCTCGTTTTGGGGGTGGTCTTGCTGCTGATTCGCCACAAGTCTTAGCCGATGCGATATGGCAGCGGTTTTTAAAAACAAGCTCTTTAGCTGTATTGGTTAAAGGATCGCGCTCAAGTAGAATGGAGCGCGTTATTGAGGCAATTTGTGCCCTAGCAGCATAAAAAATTAAAAAATAAGGGTAGGGTTAACAGTATGTTTTTGGAATTAGCTGCATGGTTGCATCACTGGTACAGTCCGTTTAATTTATTTGGCTATTTAACTTTTCGGGGATTGATGGCGGCATTAACCGCCTTAGTGATTTCTTTGTGGGCAGGTCCAGCTGTCATTCGTTGGTTAACACGGTTAAAAGTAGGGCAGTCAGTACGCCTAGATGGTCCTCAAACGCATTTGGTTAAAAGTGGAACACCGACAATGGGTGGGGTTCTTATTTTGTTATCTATTATGTTGAGTGTTGTTCTATGGGGCGATTGGAATAGTCATTATATTTGGTTATTGCTCGCTGTGACCTTAGCATTTGGTGTTGTTGGTTTCGTCGATGATTATAAAAAAGTGGTTTATAAAAATCCTAAGGGGTTATCAGCTCGGCAAAAGTACTTTTGGCAATCCGTTGTTGCTTTAGTAGCCGCTTGGTTAATGTTTCATTGGTCTGTACTGCCATCGCACACCGATTTGGTAATTCCATTTGCTAAAAATATGGTAATAGAGCTTGGTCCTTGGTTTCTGTTGCTTGCCTACTTTGTGATTGTTGGAACATCCAATGCCGTTAATTTAACAGATGGTCTTGACGGATTGGCAATTATGCCAGCGGTATTAGTATCTGCTGCCCTTTCTGTTTTTGCTTATTTATCAGGACATAGTGTTTTTTCGGACTATTTAAATATTCCGTATATTCCTGGTGCTGGAGAGGTGGCTATTTTTGGTGCAGCACTTGTGGGGGCGGGATTGGGCTTTTTGTGGTTTAACACCTATCCTGCGCAAGTGTTTATGGGAGATGTGGGTGCGCTAGCAATTGGTGCTGCATTGGGTTTGATGGCGATTATGGTGCGTCAAGAGCTCGTGTTAGTGATTATGGGGGGAATTTTTGTCATTGAAACCTTATCAGTTGTCATTCAAGTGGCATATTTTAAATTAACAGGTAAGCGTGTATTCAAAATGGCACCTTTACATCATCATTTTGAATTAAAAGGCTGGGCAGAGCCTAAAGTTATTGTACGATTTTGGATTATTACGCTAATTTTAGTATTGGTTGGTTTGGCGAGCTTAAAGGTCAGATAATTATCGAAGCATTTTTAAAGTGGTAGGACTGGTTGGGCTTGAACCAACGACCAATCGATTATGAGTCATGTTTTTTTAGTCTCAGTAATTAAGTTATGTGATTGAAAATAAATATAAAAACCACTAAAACTAACACTAAATATAATGTTATCTGTTCGCCTGTGGTTCCCAGCAAACGCCATAACTGTAACAATTCATGCCGTACTAAACAAGCTATTTACAAATAAGCTGATACTCACATCAAGCACCTATCACAAGCGATAATATACATTATCGCTTGTAATCATTTTTATTAAGTCTTTGATTTTATTAACAATCCATTTTTGGATGCTGATTTTTACAAACTGCCTATTTTTTAAGCAGTGTAAAAGCAGTGTAAATATTTTTTGAGTCATAAAACACGTCACAAAATGCAAAATATACCCCGTGTACCGTTTCGATACTAGGGGTGTTGGCATGGTTTTTGAATTGGCATGATTATTGATTTTGACGTGGCAGTGTTGTGTTAAGCAACAACGTGAAACATTAAAAGACTTCTTGACATATCACCCCCAAACATTTTAATCTAGCAGCGCACCTACTCATTAGGTGGTCGGTTTGGCAGCCGATAACTCTAAAGGGCATACAATGCTGCGCTATGCGGTTTTTTTATGCGCGTTACCCTGTACCTTAAATACCAGTTAAAACGGTATTATCTATGGGTGGCGTAAATGGGAAGCCTTACGGCTTGCTGGTTTCCT